>JBLIEH010000214.1:0-4068 GCA_047632875.1 Psychromonas sp.
TCTTTTCCCAATGCAGATAGCTCAACTTAATCCGCTGGTGTCGTCCATCTATACTCAGTACCAGTGATGGGAATCCATTAATAGGTAAAGTATGGGTTTGCTGTATTTCAGAAAGTAACTGTTGCTGAATTGCCGGCGAAGATAACTGCTTGGAAAAAGCTATTTCATCAAGGCCTATTTTGTTAGCCAGTGAAATCAAGGTGTTATTATCAGATGGATTTTTAGCATTTAAATAATAGGCTTCTTGAATAGCAAGTATCATCTGTTCTTCTAAGCCAGATTCTCTTGCAATCAAACATGATCGACAGGCAGGATAAGTAGACCGTCTAGGTTTGCACTGCTCCCAATAATCTAAATTGAATTTTGTACCCAACTGGTTAGATATTCTTTTCCATCCATGTTTTAGCACTTCTTGCGTATGCACAGACATTGGCTCATCAGAATCGGGCGCTAAACCGCCTAAACTGTAATTGATATGTACGCCCGGTAGTTGTTCATGTATTGCTTGTTGCAGAGCAAGCCAAGTCGGACGATAACCCCAACACCAGCTACACATTGGATCGTAAACATATGAAACTTGGATGTTAACCTTTGATTTTTGTGACATATAAAAGCTTATGATGGCAAAAAATAATAACAACAGTTATAGCATTATAATGTGTTTAAATAAAAAATTCGTTTAAGCAAATATGTAAATTTTCAACACATTCCTACTCAATCATCACCTAAATATAGCTTAATGCAGTGTCATTCAGCCCTGCCCCTAATGACCTTATCTTGGTGTGGTTAAATAGATTTTGTTATGATTAATTTTTATAAGACAGGTAGCGCAGATTTTCGTGCATAGTGATGCTTACAAAACTGTTAAGCGAACAGAGGTTTCAATGGTAAAAATAGAAAGTAATGAGCAGTATTTCGAAGCGTCCTTTGATAAACAGCTAATATTGTCTTTAAACATTTCTGACTCAGAATTTGAAGACTGTGAGTTTAATGATTGTGATTTCTCATCGGCTGTATTTGCTCGATGCAGGTTTCTTAATTGTTCATTTAATCGCTGCAATCTAAGTTTGATAAAGATCCCTTATTCCCGTTTCTTTGAAGTGAGTTTTATTGAATGCAAATTGCTTGGCGTTGATTGGACAATGGCATATTGGCCGTCATTCCATCTAGATTCTGAACTTAAATTTAGCAAATGCATTCTCAACGACTCATCATTTTTTGGTTTGACCTTGAATGAATTAAAACTTGATGAATGCAAGTTACATGAAGTAGATCTAAGAGACTGTGATTTTTCAAATTCATCAATGATTTACTGTGATTTTACGAACAGTTTATTTATGCATACTAATTTGCAAAATGTAGACTTTAGCGAGTCATCCAATTTCAACATTGATGTTTTAGAAAATAAAATATCGAAGGCTAAGTTTTCTCGGTATGAAGCATTGAGTTTGTTGTCGAGTTTAGACATAGAATTGGTCGATTAGCGCCTAAAAATCGGTTAGTGCTATGAGTTATGAGCGATGCGCTGTAAGAAAGGAAGTAAAAAGAAGTGATGAACTCAAACTGGGTTAAGCCCATCACTAACTAAAGTACTAACAGTTTATTTAAACACTCTCTGACGAACTTTTTCTAGATGTTCAAGTATCTTATCAAGGCGCTCAGGGTGAACCATAAACTCTTGGAATCCTTTCATGCCTTCTTTCGCCATCGCAGGGTCAGTATCACGATCATAGAATTGTGCGGTACCCTCTGCTGCATTCAATATTTTCACGCCGGTCTGTAAAAACTCATTCTCAGCAACTGCTGCTTTATTGTTGGTTGGAATCTGCAACATTTTTTTGTTGATCAATTCTTGATTTTCTGCGCGAGCAACAAACTCAAGAAATTTACGTGCATCAACTTTATTCTTAGCTTTAGAGGGAATATGTACCGTATCCATAGGTGCGTCTTCCGCCATTGGAACGCTTGCATCGATAGATGGGAACTGGAAGAAGCCCATTTTTCCGTCAAGTTCTTCCGGGAAACTTGGGGTAATAAAATTACCAATCAAGTACATAGCAGCTTCACCGTTATACAAAAACGGTTGTGCTTCCTGCCAGGAATAAGCGGCGTGGTTTTCGAGGTAATAACCAGGCTCTACTATCTCTTTCCAATTTTCGAAGGTTTTTTTAACCCGCGGATCGGTATAAGCAACTTTCCCTTCCATTAATTTAATATGGAAATCTAAACCATTAGTACGCATGTTGAGGTAATCGAACCAACCCGCGGCTGTCCATAGGAATTTAGTACCAATAGTGAAGGGTGCGATCTCATTTTTCTTCAGTGTTGCCGCAGCTGATTTTAGATCATCCCAGGTTTTAGGCTCAGCAATATCGTATTTTTGGAAGATATCTTTGCGGTAGTAAAGACCCCATTGATAATAAGTATATGGTACACCCCATTGCTTATCATCAATTGTCATTGCAGCCGCGGCAGAGGTAAAATCAGCCTTAAGATCATTCTTTTTCCAGATATCACTGACATCTTCAAAAAGGCCACGATCAACGAAGGTTTTCATGCGATTACCTGCGTACCAGAAAACCACATCGGGTGGTGAAGTGACCAACCAGTTACGAATAGTGGTTTTATAGGACTCATGGTCATAGAGATTATATTTAACCGTTATGTCCGGATTTTCAGCTTCGAAAAGACTGATTATCTCCCCCCATGCTGCTTTTGGTGCAGGATCAGAGGCATCTGAGTTAATCACTAGCGTACTCGCAAAAGCCGAAGCAGAGAGAGTTGCGGTAAGTATTGCCGATGCAGCAATATGTTTTGCATATTTCATATTGAGGTCCTTGTTAGCGAGCAAATGCTCGTTGTTATTCAATGAAAATTAGCCTGTTAGCTTATTTTTATCATGTTGTGAATATTTATACCTTGCGGTATGTGCGTCACTATTTTTTGCCAGCCGGTAAAACAAACTGGCATCTCATAGTTATCCTTTTGTCGCACCTAAGGTTAAACCGGTTATAAAATGGCGTTGCATGGTAAAGAACAGGATCACGGGTGGAATCGCTGCAACAACGGCACCGGCAGACATAAATTGCCATGATGATAACCACTGCCCCTGCAATGAACTTAACCCGGCGGTCACCGGACGAACTTCATCACTCTGCACCAGCACTAAGGCCCAGAAAAAATCATTCCAGATGAAGGTAAATACCAGCACTGCAAGCGCCGCTAATGCGGGACGCACCAGAGGTAAAACAATATGCCAGAAGATCTTCCATTCACTGACCCCTTCAACGCGCGCAGCTTCAATCAAAGCATCAGGGATGCCAACAATAAAGTTACGCATAAACAACGTACAGAAACCGGCCTGGAACGCGATATGGAAAAAAATAAGCGCCCAATGCGTATCGTAAAGCCCTAAGCCGATGGTCAAATCACGCACCGGAATCATCAGGATCTGAAAAGGTACGAAATTACCTGCGATAAAGGCGGCGAAGATCCACATATTGCCTCTAAAGCTATACTTCGCCAGCGCAAATCCGGCCAATGTAGACAGTGCGACAGCACCGGCAACCGCAGGCAAAGTAATAAGCAAACTGTTGAGCAGATACTGTCCCATAGAAGTGGATACAAATACCTCGGTATAGTTTTCAATAAAGTTAAACGACTCCGGCCAACCCCAGTAATTACCCTTATTAATATCTTCTATGGAACGGATAGAGGTCATCATCACGGCAATCAACGGCAGTAACCACAGAACAATCGAAATAGGCAGGGCAACACGATAGCTGATATTGGCAAAGCGGCCTGATTTTTTTATTGGTTTAGGAAACATTATTTTTCACTCCTAAGCATACGCCACAAGAAATATGCGATATAAACATCCATAATTAAGAACAGCACAACGGATACTGCAGCACCATAACCCATGCGATAGTTAAAGATAGACTCTTCATACATTTGGTAGGCAAGTACTGTCGAACTGCCCCACGGACCACCTGCAGTCATGGTTGCCACAAGGTCAAATGAGCGTAAAGCACCAATCACAGTCACCACGATAGCAATAAAGGTTGC
>JBLIEH010000215.1:0-4054 GCA_047632875.1 Psychromonas sp.
ATGCCGTGCTAATAATATCTCTAAATCTTTAATTTCCTGATCGGTAATATGCTTGCAGGCAAGGTTTGCAGCCATTCCTTCCAGCGCTTCTCTTACTGCATAAATTTCGATTAATTTTTCCGGGCTTAAGGTCACAACACGGGCACCTACATGGGGAATTCGCTCAATTAAATTAAGCGCCTCAACGCGCATTATTGCTTCACGAAGCGGACCGCGGCTAACATTAAAAAAACCAGCAAGTTCCGTTTCAGAAATTTTGCTCCCAGAGCTATATTCGCCACTTACGATAGCTTCAATCAGCTGTGCAGTTAAGTTTTCTGATTTGGTTTGTTCTTTTATTTCTATGCTCTGTTTCATCAAGTTGTCTACAATATGCGAGTATTTTCCTTAATATCGCTTATAAAAACTAAAATATCAATATTATTGTTGACAATAATTGATTTTTATTTATTTCCATTTAAAATTTACCGACAAGATCACAAATTTTACAGATAAAAAAACAGCGCCGAAGCGCTGTTTTTTATGGCCGATATTTTTTTTATTTACCCGAGTTAAGTCAGCTAACTCGTTTAAAATATCAAAATAACCGGCTGTTTAGTTGCTTTCCTGCATTTTCAATGGGCGATTACGGTATTTGTTAAAGGCTGTTAACAGGATTGGCGTGATAATCACTAATACTGCAATCAGGGAGAAACTAAAGGTGATCGGGCGTTCCCATAAAAAGCTTAATGAGCCGTCACTGAGCATCAGGGAGCGACGCAGATTTTCTTCCATTAAGCCCCCTAAAATAAAGCCTAACAATAAAGGCGCCAGCGGAAAATTGGCGAGGCGCAAAAATATGGCGACTATCGCAACCGCAATCATAATAAATACGTCCATGGTATTAAAAGAAACCAAGTATACGCCAGTGATCGAAAAGAAGATGATCATCGGTAACAACACTGTTCTCGGCACCGCTAGCAATTTGGATATATACGGAATCAACGGTAAATTTAATACCATCAAGACAATATTACCGACATACATGGAGATGATAACCGACCAGAAAATTTCAGGATTGTCGATGTAAAGTCTTGGACCTGGTTGTACGCCGTAGGAGATCAGTGCGCCTAACATAATCGCAGTGGTGCCTGAGCCGGGAATACCCAGAGTTAGAAGTGGCACAAAGGAACCGCTTGAGGCAGCATTATTGGCAGATTCTGGCGCGACTAAACCGCGCATACTGCCTTTACCGAACTCTTCACGTTTATCCTTGGGTGCAATATTTCTTTCCAAGCCGTAACTTAAAAATGCGGCAATGGTTGCGCCTGCGCCGGGAAGTACGCCAACAAAAAAGCCAAGAATAGAAGAGCGAATTGAAACCGGGGCTAATTCTTTGAATTCTTCTTTGGTGATTTTCATGCTGCCAAGGTCTGTAATTGAGTTTTGCTCATCAGCTGAATTATCATCCGGTTTTAAAATGCCCATCAGGGTTTCACCCAGGGCAAAGGTTGCCATCGCCAGTAATAAAAAGCTAAAGCCATCCATCAAGTCAGTCAAGCCGAAGGTAAAACGCGGAACGCCTATCCCTTTGTCAATGCCTACCGTGGCCAGTATTAACCCTAAAACAGTCATCATCCAGGCTTTCAGTACTTGTCCCTTACCGGCAAAAGCGGCGACCGCTGATAATCCGACCAGCATTAAGGCAAAATAATCCGTCGACTGAAAACTGAGTGAAACCTGGGCTAACGCAGGTGCGGCGATTAACAGCATAATCGCGGATAAAGTTCCTCCGGTAAATGAAGAGTATGCCGCAAGCGCTAATGCCTTGCCGGCCTGGCCTTTTTGGGCCATAGGATAACCGTCAAAGGCGGTTACCACGGTGGAGGAGCATCCCGGGGCGTTAATTAATATCGAAGAGGTTGAACCACCAAAAACAGCGCCATAATAGACACCCGCCATTAAGATCATGCCTGATGAAGGCTCTAAACCATAGGTAATAGGGATCATCAGGGCAATGGCTGAAATAGGACCCAGGCCGGGTAGCATACCGATGAAGGTGCCCACAAAACAACCGATGACGACCATCATTAGGTTGGTTGGCAACATTACCGTATATAAGCCAGCTAAAATTCCATCTAACATAAAATATCTCCTAAAGACTTAAGAACAGGTAACCCGGTTCAAGGTAAATGTCCAGACCTTTGGTTAACAACAGCCAAAAAGCAATAACGAACGGGAATGAAGCGCCAAATAAAACTGATTTTCTGCGTTCGCCTAAAACCCAAAAACCGGCTAATAAAAATAAACTGGTTGCCAGGACAAAGCCTATCCAGGTTAAACCAAAACCGTATGCCGTCATTAGCAGGATAAAAGTTATCAATAACTTCCAATCGAAACCCAATACTGCGCCACTTTTTTCATCGGGCTGGGCCATCACAATTAATAATAGTGAGGATAAAATACCTGCACCGGTTAACATCCATGGCAATGTGCGGGCTGTAAAGGGGGCATATTCATCACCAGGATAAAGAGGAATTAGGGTTGTCTGGTAACCGTAGGTTAAGCAAAAAATCAAAAAGATTAAGCCACCAACACGATCACGACATAATAGAGAAGTAGAATTTAACTGCATGAGATACTCCAGAGTCTGTTAGATGAGAAAAAACCATCGTAATAAAGGATTACTTGGTGGTTATCGAAAAGATGCGTGTCATTGGGGTTATCCTGCAAGGTATTTATAATGGCATCAGCAATACCTTGCAGGATAAATATTGACTAGATTATTTTAAGAACCCAAGTTCGCGCATTAGATCGCCCATCTGTACTTCCTGCTCTTCTAAAAAACGGTAGAAGTCTTTATTTGCTTGATAGTTATCAATCCAACCATTACGGTCGCGAACCGTAACCCATTGGTCAGTTTTATACATGGCGCTAAATGCTTTATCCCATTCCGCAAGTTTTTCTTCACTTGCACCAGGAGCTGCAAAAAATCCACGCCAGTTGGCAAATACGGTATCGTTACCCATTTCAGTTAAAGTGGGAATATTTGGCGCAGCCGCCAGACGTTCTGGTGCAGTGATAGCCAGAATACGCACCAGACCACTTTTTGACATTTCTAATACTTCACCGAGGCCCGTTGATAAAATAGGCGTTTCTCCGGAAAGTAGCCCAGCCATTGCTTTACCACCGGCATCATAGGCAATATAACGTACTTGACGAGGATCAAAACCTTCACCTTTAAATATGGCGGCCGCCACTAAATGATCCATGCTGCCGCGTGCAGATCCCCCGCCAATTTTTACTTTTTTAGGATCTTTTTTAAAATCGGCAACAACTTGTTTCCAGTCTGTATATTTTGAATCCGCAGCAACAACAATCGCGCCATAATCGGCTATCGTTGAAGCAACAGGGGTTAAATCACGGAAAGAATTTGGAAAAATACCCGAAAGAGAACGGATAACTATGGGGGTTGAGTTAACCATCAAAGTATCTTCCTGACGCTCTGCTGTCTCGATCAGATGTGCAATCGCCTTGCCGCCGCCGCCGCCAGAAAGGTTTTGGTAGGAGACTTGATTAACCAAGTCTTCTTTCATTAAAACATCACCGATGCCGCGAGCGGTCATGTCCCAACCTCCACCTGCTCCGCCTGGGATGATAAAGTGTAATTCATCTAGGTCAGCTGCTATTGCAGCAGTTGATAGCGTGGCAATACTTGCCACTATCAATGAAGAAGTAAGACATTTCTTAATATTATTGAGCATAATAAACATTCCTTATTTTTGCTTAGATTGTAATGACTGGAAGGGTTTATAACCGGGCTACTTTTAGATACAAAATAAAACATCAACAGGTGCGCGGCTATATACAAATCAATAACCTCATCAGATTAAGTTCTCAATAGGATTCAGGTTGCACAGAGATTAGTATTAACCAGGGGGAGTGACTAGTAATAGCAAATAATGGGAATTGAATATTTTAAATCTATTTTGTTCATAATGTTCATGCTTGGTTAAGCAGTTATTTATGTTTATTCACAGACCTCATTATCCATAAGCACCAGCCTTACTCAGGA
>JBLIEH010000216.1:0-4014 GCA_047632875.1 Psychromonas sp.
TAATTGGCAGTGGATGAACAAAAATAAGCGTATAGTATTGGGCAATAAGGGCGACAGATTAACGCTCAGTATAAATATCGACCAAAATAAGCAGAATTATTGATGCTGAAAAGTGACAGCGAATGATTCCTGAAGTAAATGGTAGAAATTCTAATTATCCCGTGAAGGTTATTAATAAATAGCCTTTTATTAATAATCTTACGTGGGTATAGTTTAAGTTTATCCGAATGCTTTATCTTAGCCGACAGTATTCGGGTTATATATTATTAATGGAGAAAGTAATGGGTACAGGTAAATATTTAAGATGGGAAGATTCTAAGGGTAACGTCTTTAGACCTGTTTCTCTTACTGGAAATGAATTGCTCAGCAATCGAACACTCAATAAGAGTACAGCCTTTTCTTATCAGGAGCGTGAAGATTTTGGCCTTGATGGTCTTTTACCACCACGCGTACAAACCTTTGAAGATCAACTGAAACGGGTTTATCACGGATTCACCACCTCCTCTACGGATATTGAAAAATACCAGTATTTACGTGCCCTGCAAGATAGAAATGAAACATTATTTTATGCACTTATGTCACGTCACATTGAAGAGATGACACCTATTATCTATACCCCGACGGTCGGTAAAGCCTGTCAAGAATTCAGCCACAGATTTCAGATATCCAGAGGACTTTATTTAACAACGGATAATATCCATGATATCGGTGGCATGGCACGCCAGTTTTCAGGAAAAGATATCCAAATTATTGTCGTAACTGATAGCCAAGGTATTCTTGGTATTGGCGATCAAGGTGTTGGTGGAATGGGCATACCTATTGGAAAATTATCACTTTATACCTTAGGTGCGGGTATTCACCCGGATCATTGCATGCCAATAGTATTAGATGTCGGGACAGATAATCAGGATTTACTTTCTGATCCTATGTACTTAGGTGTCCCTAAAAAACGTTTAACGGGTGAACCTTATAAGGCCTTTATTAAAACATTTGTTGAACAGGTGAAATTACATTTTCCAAAAGTTGTTTTACAATGGGAAGATTTCAGTAAATCTAACGCCTTTGACAATTTATCTCATTACGAAGATGAGTTGCCGTCATTTAATGATGACATACAAGGTACCGGTGCGGTTGTTTTGGCCGGCATAATTGGATCCACAAAAATAAAAGGTGAAACATTAGCAGATCAGACTTATGCTGTTTACGGCGCTGGGGCTGGCGGTGTTGGTGTTGCCGACCAAATTTTAGCGGGTTTACTTAAAGAAGGTATGAAACACCAGGAAGCGCGCGATAAAATATTTATCCTCGACTCCCGCGGTGTTGTCTTTGAAGATAGAGAAGGTTTAGATGAATACAAAAAACGTTTTGCTAAACCCGTTCAGTTAGCCAAAGATTGGCAACGAGCAGATGCAAATAAGGTCAGTCTCACAGAGTTACTAGATAATGTTCCCGTGACGGTTTTATTAGGTTGTAGTGGCATAGGCGGCGCATTTCAAGAGCATCATATTAAGAAAATGTTAGAGTACACAGCGCGGCCTATGATCTTCCCGCTTTCTAACCCAACCAGTCATTGTGAAGCGGTGCCGGAAGATATTTATAGCTGGTCCGATGGTCAAGCTATTGTAGCAACGGGCAGTCCATTTGAAGACCTGCATTTTAATAACAATCTCTATCGCATCGGACAGGGCAATAACGTCTTTATTTTCCCCGGTGTTGGGCTCGCCGCGATCACAGCTGAAGTTAAAAAAATCACCATGGATATGTTTACCACAGCCTCTTTTGCATTAGCCGATTATGTATCACAAGAAGATCTTGATGCGGGTTGTGTATTTCCAAAAATCAGTGAGCTAAGAGCCGTTTCTATCTATGTTGCCAAGGCAATACTTGAGCAAATTCAGCAGACAGATGCAGAATGTATTTTACGGGATAAAGATATTGATCGGGAGCTCGCATCACGAATCTGGGAGCCAACTTATCTGCCCTACCGCAGAGTTTAAAACCACCAGCCCTGTTATTTAACAGGGCTTTTTTATATCAGAGAAACGAGATCAACAGCCATTATCTATTCATCTCACAAGCTCATAAACACAAAAAGAAAGAGAGGAATCACTCCCACAATTCATCTCATACTTAAGAAAAATCTGCTTATCAAAATACCGCAGTCCTGTCTTTATGGGCAAAAATAGCTAATATTTAATCAACAATAGGCTATTTTAGCTACCCTGACTTTTGAAGCCTAGCCTTTAACATTTAAATTCAGTTCATTTATGGAGTATAAAGATGCTGATGGTGGAAAGTTTTTTTGATCAGGAAACCAATACGGTTTCCTATGCAGTTGCTGATTCAACAAGCAAAAAATGTGCTGTTATTGACAGCGTTATGGGGTTTGACCCAAGCTCAGGCAAAACCAATACTGTGGCGGCCGATCTCATTATTGATTACTTAAAAGTGCAGCGATTTGATTTGCAATGGATTTTGGAAACCCACATACACGCAGACCATTTAAGCGCCGCTGCCTACATCCAGAGCCAACTTGGAGGGAAAACAGCCATTGGCGAACATATCATCAAAGTACAAAAGTTGTTTTCCAAATTATTTAATAGCCCATCAAGTTTCACCACAAACGGGGAACAATTCGATAAACTCATTGGCGATCAAGAATGTCTTAATATTGGTCACTTAAGCCTATGCGCAATGCACACACCAGGACACACACCCGCCTGCATGAGTTACCTGATTGAGGATGCACTGTTCGTCGGTGATACCTTGTTTATGCCTGATTATGGTACAGCGCGAGCGGATTTTCCCGGTGGCGATGCAAAGACCTTATACCGTTCTATCCAGAAATTATTAAAACTACCAGATCAAACCCGGGTTTTTACCTGCCATGATTATAAAGCACCGGCGCGAGATGAGTTCGCCTGGGAGAGCAGTATTGAACAGCAGAGAATGAATGTGCACCTAGCCAATGGTGTTAGTGAAGCTGAATTTATCGATTTTAGGAGACAACGTGACAAAAAATTATCTCTCCCTCGTTTGTTTCTCCCTTCCGTGCAAATCAATATGCGCGCCGGGCGCTTTCCCGAGCCCGCTTCTAATGGTATTTCATACCTGTTGATACCTATTAACCAGCTCTAAGGCGAAAGAGTTTAATTAAGGTAAAGATCCTAAATCCCTGAGCGCAACGGATTAAAAAGACATTTTTTATGCCGCTATTAACGGCTCAGAATAGAAAACCAACATAAACAGATTACTTTAGTTTACCCCAGGGATTGGCAGGATCGTATGAAGGCTCAGTTTTGTTTGCTTTATGTTTACTATTACGATCAGTTCCCTGTTCCCGCTTATGTGGCCCTTTATCTTTAGCATGCTGCTGTGTTTTAGCCTTAAAATTCGATGCAGCCTTGGCCTGGGAAAGCTCTATTGATTCGACCGTCAGGATCATCGGATCACGTGCGACTATGCCCGGCGCAAAACCTCGCTCACGGGGCGCTAATTCATACTCGTCCTGATCAGGTTTAGGCATGCGTTTAAAACGATATAAATAAAAATCCTCTAATTTTGCTCTTGCCCACTCAGTCTTTCTAAGGAATTTGAGGCTACCGTCAATGGATGGGTTAGTTTTAAAACAATGAAAACGCAAAGCGGTAGAGAGTATCTCCCAACCGTAACATTCAACTAATTCAGTCAGTAGCACTTCTAATTTAAGGCCGTGTAACGGATTATTTTGTTGTTCTTTAATCATGGGTGTTCCTAATAGATATATAACGACTGTATTTTAATATTGTTATTATACGTCTTAGAGGGTCACAATCACTAACAAAAAACCGTTTTGATCAATTCATACAAAAAGTACACAGCGCGACAGATTCAGATTCAGCTATTCAGGACGTTAAGACAGTAAAAGCGGTTCATATTGCTGATTTTTATAAGCTTGAAATATTGAACACAAAACAGATATCTTCGACCATTCACCCTTTGTTAATGATCATTACACCAGAGAGGCTGCGAACT
>JBLIEH010000217.1:0-3940 GCA_047632875.1 Psychromonas sp.
TCATGGGTCACCACTATCATGGTTTTACCCTCTTCAGCGAGCTGCTGCATGATCTTCAGTACTTCGCCGACCAATTCCGGATCCAGTGCGGAAGTGGGTTCATCGAAGAGCAGTACTTCGGGCTCCATTGCCAGTGCACGGGCTATCGATACGCGCTGCTGTTGCCCGCCAGAAAGCTGCGAGGGGTAACGTTGCTGCGCTTTTTCATCAATGCCGACTTTGTTCAGATAATTTACCGCTTGCTGTTTTGCCTGTTGCTTATCCAAGCCTAATACTTCAATCGGGGCGATCATAACGTTCTCCAGCACCGTCATGTGGCTCCAGAGATTAAAATGCTGAAATACCATGGTCAGTTTGGTTCTCATCAACTGCAGCTGTTTACTGTCAAAAACCTTAAGTTGGCCGTCACTGTCACGGACCATATCGATAGACTTCCCGCCGACATAAATGCTGCCTTCCGACGGTTTTTCAAGAAAGTTTAAGCAGCGTAAAAAAGTACTTTTACCCGAGCCGGAGGATCCGATAATACTGATAACATCCCCGGCTTTTGCATTCAAAGAGATGCCTTTGAGCACTTCATTATTTCCGTAACGCTTATGCAGTCCGGTAACGGCTAGTTTTGTATGTTCCATGCGCATTTCCTGTTTAACTTGATAAAGGCTATAAATGTTTTAACCATTTTTGCTCGGCGCGCCTGAACATAGCGACAAGAAAAAATGAGATGATTAAATACAAAATGGCGGCGATGCCAAATGCAAAAAAAGATTGATAGGTGGCCGAGTTCACATCCCGGGCTATTTTTAATATATCCGGAACCGTTGCTGTAAAGGCTAATGAGGTTGCATGCAGTACCAGGATCACTTCGTTGCTATAAGAAGGTATCGCCCGTCGCAGTGCGGAGGGAAGAATGACCTTGCTGTAAAGTTTCCAATTTGAAAAGCCGTAAGCCCTGGCCGCTTCAATCTCGCCCTTATCTGTTTCGCGTATCGCCCCGGCAAATATCTCTGTGGTATAAGCGCAGGTATTAAGCACTAAAGCCAGTAATGTACAGTAATAACCGCTGCGGAAAAACCAGTTAAGAAAATCAGAAGAGTGGACAAATTCCAAGGTGTAAACGCCGGAGTAAAACACCAGTAGTTGTACATACAAAGGGGTGCCGCGAAACAGGTAGGAGAATACCCATACAGGATAAACATAAGCCTTACGTCCGGATGTGCGCGCAATCGCGAGCGGAATTGAGAGCACAAAACCGATAACCACAGAGGTAACGAGTAGCATTAAAGTGACTGAAACGCCGGTATAATGAAAACCATCCGTCCATAAATAGGCTTCACCATATTGTTTAATAATATCAATCATAAACGAGCATCCTTACGGTCAAACTGAAACTGTTTGTCCAGCCAATAAAATACGATATTGGAAAATGTCGTAAAAAGCAGATAAATCAGCGCCGCAATAATAGTGAAAAAGAAAAACTCGTAAGTGCCTTTTCCCGCCATCTGGGTCGCTTTGACTACATCGGCTAACCCGATAATTGACACAAGGGCCGTGGATTTAAGGATCACCAGCCAGTTATTTTCCAGACCAGGTAAGGCGTGGCGCATCATCTGCGGGAAGAGCACAAAACGAAACACTTGCCATGGCGTAAAACCGTATGCGGTAGCCGCTTCAATTTGTCCTTTCACAACGGCCAGAAACGCCCCGCGGAAAGTTTCAGTAAGGTAAGCACCGTAAATAAAACCTATTGTTAATACCCCTGTGACAAAGGGATTAATATTTATCTGCTGCCAAGAAAAGGACTCGGTTATCTGATTTAAGGCTATTTGCAATCCGTAGAAAATTAATAACATAAGCACTAAATCGGGAATGCCACGAATAATAGTTGAGTACAGCGACGCCACAGTTGATGAAAGTTTCGAGCCAAAAATTTTAGCGCAAGCCCCAATCAGCCCAAGTATCATTGATAACAAGGCAGACATCACCGCCAGATTCATGGTCATCAAGGCACCATCAATGATTAAGTTTGTGTAGCCATAAAGCATAACAATTTCCTTATCTTTCAAATCGCGAATTAGCAGAAGCTATGACGGATTAATGAGAGTTACTTCAGTAAATATCAACGCTAAATTATTGTTCAGCGATCCCATAGTAAGTTCCAGCAGCAACAGAAATATCATTATAGGCATCAGGACCACTAAACTAGACATTGTCAGAAATAATTGGCGAGAGTGAAAAGAGGGCGAGCAGAGGTTGTTCAAAATCTTTTATCTGTGGTTTTTTAATCATTACTCTTACCTCGTTAGTTAATCCATTAAGTTCTAGATTAATAGAGTTGCATTGCTCATGCTTTCAAAAATGCGACCAAAACGTATAGATTCAGTCATATACCCGTTAACATTCAAGGTGCAAAAATCAGCAAGTCCTGAGGTGAACAGGTACCAGGCGTGAAGGTGAATATCTAAGGGAAATATTTTATTATCGTCGCGATAGCTGCTTAGCATCAAGCAGCGATCGGTTAATGCGAGTTACTTACCGTAAATATCAAAATCGAAGTACTGGCTGGCTATCTCAGAGTAAGTGCCATCAGCAAGCATTGAATCGATTGCCTGATCGATTTTCGCTTTCAATTCGCTATCTTCATGGCGCATGCCGATACCCGCTCCGACACCAAAATAGGTTTCATTATTGACTTCTGGACCGCTAAACTGGAAGCGTTTACCAATAGGTCGCTTTAAGAAACCGTCATCGGCAGCCACGGCATCTTGAAATGCACCATCCAAACGACCATTGATCAAATCCGCATAAACGAGATCCTGGCTTTGATAGGTCACCACATCAACCCCTTTTACCGCCCATTGCTCTTTCGCGTAAGTTTCTGCCGTTGTGCCTTGGAAAACACCAATACGTTTCCCTCCCAAGGACGCGGCAGTAGGTTGTAATTCAACCCCTTTTGCGGTCACTAAACGCGCCGGCGTACCGTAAAGTTTGTGTGAGAAGGCAATCTCTTCCAGCCGCGCGGGCGTGATCGACATCGCAGATAAAATAGCATCGATTTTTTTCGCCTTCAGCGAAGGGATCAGCCCATCAAAGTCACTTTCAATCCAACTGCACTGTGCTTCGATGCGTTTACAAATCTCATTGCCCAAATCGATATCAAAGCCGGCCAGTGATCCATCTGGTTTTTTGATTTCAAATGGCGCATAACCTGGCTCGACACCCAGTCGAACAGTTTCAGTGGCAAAACTCATGGATGATGCCGTTACAGCAGCAATGATTAGCGGAAGTAGTTTTTTTTTCATTTATTAAACCTTTGATTATTAAAGAGAGTAAACAGCTAAAGCACATAACATGCCAGATAAATAAAAGAATTTATTCATTACATAAAATGCTGCCGTCAGTGATTTTTCTCGTTATTCAAAAAATTATTACATAATTTGAATAGTTAAAAAAACGGTCAGTTGAATATATGCTAATCGTTTTTTCTCCGGCAAGAGATGCAACAATCAAAACATATAAATAACTGACCGATAAACAAAGATGCCAGATTTAGACACTGAATAAAACAGGTGCGAATCAAAATGAAATAGCAAAACAACTTAATGTGAGGTCAACGTGGTTATCGTATTAAACAAGCGCAATAATGAGCAGAACAATGCAAGTGAGAAGTTTCTGAAACCAGTATTATTGTTTAAGCTCAATGGAAAATGAAGTCCTGGGCAGATTTCTGCTGGCTTGATGAATATCAATCTCTCCACCTTAGCCATGAAATCATTTATTAGCACGTGTTCAGATATGAAAAATGACGGTAACTTATTCAAAAACCTGCTTAGAAAAGGGAAAATAAACCCGTCACGCAGAAACTTTTAAAGCATAGTGAAAGCATTGTCAGTCTTCATTAAGTTATTGAAAATAAAGGTATAATTTTTTATATTGGTTTGAT
>JBLIEH010000218.1:0-3933 GCA_047632875.1 Psychromonas sp.
TTGATTCTTGCTCAGATTCTTTTTCTGCCAGTGGTTCTTCCGTTGATTCCCGCTCAGCTTTTCTTGCTGCCAGTAGTTCTTCTGCTGTTTCCTGCGCGAACTCTTCATCTGACAGGGGATCTTCCTGTTCTTTTACAGGTGGTGTTTTCAGTTGCGGAAAGGGCACTTCAGTCTCAGTCGCGTCGAGCAGAGCCTCGGACTGGCCGGCCATATGGGTATACAATGCTTGATAACTGCTGGCGACCTGTCCCATTAGTTTCGCGCTGTCGGAAAAGTGGTTACTGACCTGAGATTTGTAATGATCCAATTCTGCTTTGGTATTATCCAGTGCTTCCTGATGCGCAGCTTTCTGTTTGCTGCCCAAGGTTATGCGAGTAATTACAAAGCCGATGATACCCCCGACAATCACTCCGATAATAAAAATCATAACGCCGCTTATTTCTGCCATGTGTATTCCTTAAAATAATTGCTCACATCATCAATATAACTATTTGAATAATATAGACTAAGACAATACAGATAGACTTTAGTCAAAGTATAATAAGAATAAACACTATTTTTAATTATGCAAACTCATTCTCTAAGTATTGAACACTTTACCGGCTGGGTTACACCTAATAGCTAATTTTTCTTAACTATAATAACCATCCGATTAAATTTTTGATCTTTTTTGGGGAGTTCTGCCGCAGTGCGGTTGTTATTGAAAAGATTATCGATTTTTATAAGATGACTATTCACTACCGAGAGCGTAAACGTTAGAATATTCACATTAATCAAAAATGGTGGAAGGTACCTATGGCTTATATACCCAGTAATTATAAAAGTTTAGAAAGCGATTATCGAGATAAAGCATTAAAATTATTTCCTTGGGTCTGTGGAAAGTGTGCGCGTGAATTTGTTTATTCAAATCTGCGCGAATTAACTGTCCATCATGTTGATCATGACCATGCCAACAATCCGGCAGATGGCAGTAACTGGGAGCTGTTATGCATCTATTGTCACGACCATGAACATGATAAATATACTCAGGCTGATCTCTACGGCAGCAGTGTTAAAGCGGGTGATGATGAGCACGTGGGGGCCACCTATAATCCATTCGCAGATTTACTGGGTAAAATAAAAAAATAATTTCAAGGAGGTGTTCAGTCACTTTTCCCTGTCCCGCACATTGAAACTCGCATTTACAATCTGCATGGGTATAATCGCTTTTTTTATTGAGACCTTAGAGTAAATTATGGAAAACTTATTGGACAAGCGGTTTAGGGGCTTTTTTCCGGTCATCATTGATATTGAAACTTCTGGTCTTAATGCGCAAACCGATGCTATTTTAGAAATTGCGGCTATTTTACCGGCGATGGATTCACAGGGTTATCTTTATGCTGCTGAAAAAATTCATTTTCATGTATTACCTTTTGAAGGGGCAAACTTAGATCCGAAAGCCCTAGCCTTTACCGGTATTGACCCTTTTAATCCTCTGCGCGGTGCGGTGGATGAACGGGATGCACTTACTGAGATATTTAAATTAGTGCGTAAACATCAAAAGAATAACGACTGTAACCGATCAATTATCGTTGCGCATAACGCTTCATTCGATCAAGGTTTTATCAATAAAGCCACTGAACGCTGCAACTTAAAACGTATGCCATTTCATCCTTTTGCGAGCTTTGATACTGCCAGTATGGCCGGCTTGATTTTGGGGCAAACCGTCCTTGCGAAGGCCTGTCAACAGGCAGATATCGCCTATGATAATAAACAAGCACATTCGGCTTTATATGATACGGAAGTGACCGCGGAGCTGTTTTTTTATATGGTCAATAAATGGAAGGCATTAGGTGGCTGGCCAGTAGCGCCTGTTTAACAGGTTGAATTTTATAATAATTAGCTGAATATTGGGGTTTTTTGGACGTCGCGGCGGTGATTTTGGGCGATTAAATCGGACTTTCAAAGATGAAAATAGAGTAATTAGTGGTGAGAATTAGTTTTAGATAAAATAAAAGGGATACATTCAGTATCCCTTTTTTATTGTGCAATTTGACATTTATTCTGATTCGGCGGTTGCCGTTTCTGCAACTGCTTGCTCGATAATAGGTTTTAATTCACCTTGTTGGAACATTTCCATAATAATGTCACAACCACCCACTAATTCACCAGCAACCCATAGTTGTGGGAAAGTTGGCCAGTCTGCGTACTTTGGCAGCTCTGCGCGAATATCTGGATTTTGTAGAATATCTACGTAAGCAAAGGGGTGACCACATTGCATTAAGGCTTGAGAAGCCTGTGATGAAAAACCACAGCTGGGTAATTTTGGTGAGCCTTTCATGTAAAGCAATACTGCATTTTCACTGATTTGGCTTTTGATTTTATCTAATGTTTCCATTTTTATATCCGGTAATTATGTTAATTGGCTCGTACCCACACCTTAGCATAGTCAAAAGGCTTTATAAATATGGGTTAATTGAATCTACTTTATCATAAATTTTCATTGACATGGATCATTTTCTTGTCGAAAATTAGGGGGTACGATTACAATAAGTTAAGATCAAATACAATATGTTAAGATGAAAAAATGATAGGAATAATTCTATCATTCGTAACTACATCCAATTGGAGATTACCACCATGGCTTTTGAATTACCGGCATTACCCTTTGCAATCGATGCGTTAGAACCACACATTTCTGCTGAGACTCTTGAATTTCATCACGGCAAACATCATGCAACTTATGTTTTAAAATTAAATGGGCTAGTTGAAGGTACTGATTTGGCTGAAAAATCATTAGAAGAGATCATTAAATCTTCTAAAGGCCCTCTTTTTAATAACGCGGCACAAGTTTGGAACCATACGTTCTACTGGAACTGTCTGGCGCCTAATGCGGGTGGAGAGCCTACTGGCGCTGTTGCAGATGCAATTAATGCAAGTTTTGGTTCTTTTGCAGCATTCCAAGCAGCTTGGAATGATAAAGCAGTCAATAATTTTGGTTCATCGTGGACTTGGCTTGTTAAAAAAGCAGACGGTTCACTAGAGATTGTTAATACATCGAATGCGGCTACACCATTAACAGACGCAACAGTAACGCCACTATTGACTGTTGATCTATGGGAACACGCATACTACATTGATTACCGCAATGCTCGCCCTAGCTACTTAAACGGTTTCTGGGCATTAGTTAACTGGGATTTTGTGGCTAAAAACCTAGCATAATCGCTTTATCTTATCTGCATAGAGGGCCTTTAAATCAGTTGTGATGGCCAGCTAAGCATTACGGATATTGTTAATAATAAAAAACCTTAATTTTTATATTAAGGTTTTTTTATGGGCTTTTTTTATGGGGCAATATGACTAAAAAACATAACTGTTTAATTTATGTAGATTAATATCACTTCAAATATTGTTTATTTTGGGCAATTAATTTAGGTACTAAGCCTGACAGGCGATAATAAGATGCTTCAATTCTTCTAAAAAACAGTGTCATGACAATGGTGCCGACTAAAAAAGATAAGACAAATAATAACAACATTGTTGAAAAGCTTTTTTCCTGATAATCATTAATTAAGCTCAGAATTTTTTCCTGCTCAAGAGATATCCGAATATAACCAATCTTCTTATCATCTTTATAAAGTTCCGCTATGTGCGGAATGATCCCCTGTGATCGCTTATCATTATTAGACTCAATGTTGAGCAATACAGGTAATGGAATCGCCTCTTGTGATTGGAAAATGATTCTTCCAAACTGATCGTAGATTGTGACATCTCTGATGATAGGATCATTTGTTAACTCCTTGATAAGTAATTGTAAATCTTTATTCTTCTGCTGTGAAATATAACGAGAAGCCTCCGAAGCTGCCAAGTTTGTTAATGAATATGCAAACCTTTCTGTTTGCTGATAACGAATCCCATCAGAAGTATTACGTAAGCTTATAAATTGATAAGCAA
>JBLIEH010000219.1:0-3918 GCA_047632875.1 Psychromonas sp.
GCGTTGCAGCGTTGTCGGTTAGGCGCAGTTCAATCTCAACTCCCTCGGCAAATTCGTTATGCGCGGCAAGCTCCCACTTGCTGGTGCGCGCAAATCCATGGGCAGGTAAGTTTTCTCCCAAAGATTTATCGGCAGCACCAAACCACGGCCAGCAAATAGGAACGCCGCCACGAATTGCTTTTTGCTGATTATAAATGGCGGTTTTACTCAACCAGATAATGGGCGGTTGTTCTTTCAATTGGAAATGCACCAGGTGACCGCCATGAAGCGTGAAGGCCGCATCAAATTTTTGGTGTTCTATGGTTACAAATTCATAACCGCTTGGGTCGACCTGAACGCTAACTGCATTTGAAAACGTCTTTATTTTATCTAAAGAAATGTGACGAAGCATGAAAAAATCCTATGTAATGAAATGGGCTAATGGGTTAAGATAAAGCCTTTGACACTTGCTCATTTGAGCAGTATGTACAAAATACCAAAGTGGGATATGGACTGTTTGTTCAGTAAACCCCTTAGTATTACTTGTGCACTAAATCACAAAATGTTTGGATATTCCAGAGGGATATCTTAAATATATTATATAGAGATGTATTAAATATTGGTGTTTTAAACTGCTATTTAACTTTAATAGTAGATGGGATGCAGGAAACGATGAATAATACCGATAAGTTGCATTTTTAGATAAAAATAGGTGTCGCATGACTAACTCAGCTTTAAATATGTTTATGGAATTAAAAGGAATTGACCCTGATTTTGTTGATGCATGGGGGAAACCGGCTAAAGTTTCCGACGATAATATTAGAAATATTATTCATAAAATGGGCTATGACGCAAACAATGATAATTCATTAACCGCGCATTACCTCGAACAGGAAAAGCAACATTGGTTATCTTTATTACCGCCTGTTTCTGTTTATCAAAAGCACGATACTTACCTGCTGGATGTCTGTTTACCGATTGATTTTGTAACAGATGATTTAGTTTATAAAATTACCACTGAAGATAAAAATGAAATAACGCAAACTTTATCAGCAATAACATTTTCATTAATCGCCAACATTGAAATTTCAGATGTGGAATTTCAATGTTATCAGATCCCCCTGACTGTAGACTTGCCTTTTGGTTATCATTCATTATCACTTTATGAACAGGGTAATGATGAAGCGCTGGCAACAATGTCTTTGATTATTACGCCAGCACGTTGTTATACACCTGAGGCGATGCTTCAAGGGAAAAAAGTTTGGGGCGCCAGTGTCCAACTTTATTGTATTAAAAGCGAGGTTAACTGGGGCATTGGTGATTTTAGCGATTTAAAAACCTTGTTAAAAAAGACGGCCGAAAATGGGGGGGATTTTATTGGGTTAAATCCTATCCATGCTTTATCTCCTTCTCAGCCTCACAACGCTAGCCCATATAGCCCTTCTTCAAGAAAATGGCTTAATATTTTATATACAGATCTTACCGCAGTTGACGAATTAGCGCGCAATAAGGCCTTGCAAACTAAAATAGAAAGTCATGAATTTAAAGAGCAGTTAGCAAGCTTGCGTGAGACCGAGTGGGTCGATTATGAAAAGGTAACTGCGCTTAAACTGGAAATACTAAAAGCGTTATTTGCCACGCTTAATGACGGCAGTGCGGCAAGTAAAAAACGTTTGGTGAGTTTGCAAATTTATGTTGAGCAAAAAGGCGAATCATTACAGCAACAAGCAAGTTACGATGCACTGCAGTTTAAATTTCTAGCTGAAAATGCTGATTATTGGGGATGGCCGGCATGGCCTGAAGCATTTCAGTCATTTCAAAGCGAAGCATCACAAGCATGGATAAAAAATCATCAGGATGAGGTGTTATTTTGGTGCTATTGCCAGTGGATTGCTGAACTGCAACTGCAAGAAGCGCATCAGTTAGCGCAATCTCTGGGAATGACAATAGGTATTTATCGGGACTTGGCGGTCGGTGTGGGGAAAAGCAGCTCTGAGCTTTGGGCAAACCACTCGCTGTATTGTGAAAATCTCAGTATAGGCGCGCCGCCGGATGTGCTTGGCCCGCTAGGACAAAGTTGGGGGTTACCGCCGATAGCTCCGGATCAAATTATCAAAGCGGGTTACCGGCCATTTATCGATTTATTACAGTCTA
Organism: Psychromonas sp.; assembly: GCA_047632875.1. Classification (GTDB taxonomy): domain Bacteria; phylum Pseudomonadota; class Gammaproteobacteria; order Enterobacterales; family Psychromonadaceae; genus Psychromonas. The sequence goes on from JBLIEH010000219.1 coordinate 2,134, forward strand.
ATATGAGTCATTGTGGTGCACTGCGTATTGATCACGTGATGGCCTTGTTACGACTTTGGTGGGTGCCTGAACATTGTTCAGCAGATAAAGGTGCGTACATCTACTATGCAGTCAATGATATGCTTAATTTACTGGCACTTGAGAGTGTACGTAATCAGTGTCTTGTGATTGGCGAAGACCTGGGTACTGTACCTGAAGGGATGGATGTTTTATTAAAGGATGCCGGAGTGTATTCTTATAAGGTGTTTTTCTTCGAAGTCGCAGCAGACGGTGGTTATACATCACCTTCTCATTACAACGAGCAGGCAATGGCAACACTGTCGACCCATGACATGCCAACCATCAAAGGTTTCTGGAATTGTGAGGATCTCTACCTTGGCAGAGAGTTGGGCCTGTACCCGGATCCGGTCGTCTATCAACAACTCCTCGAAAATAGAGTGCATTGTAAACAGCAGATACTGGACAGTTTGCATGGTCATCATAGCTTACCCAGTGATTTTTCTCGAGATGCGAGCACAACAGCGATGGATAAAACCTTAAACTTTGCCTTGCAAACCCACCTGGCGTCGGGTAGTTCGGTATTATTAAGTCTACAACTGGAAGATTTTTTAGAAATGGATCAACCGGTTAATGTACCCGGGACTTGTGATGAATATAAAAATTGGCAACGTAAATTGTCAAAAAACATTGAGCAGCTATTCACCGATCCTGATATAAAAACATTACTCGAAAAATTATCTCAAGCGCGTAACAATTAAACATAATTGATATTTCACATTAACAATTAGGCTCTTAAATTATGAATAAAACAGTAACTAAAGCAGCAAAAAAAACCGCTAAGTCGGCAAAAAGTGTGGCTGAAAAATCAGCAGTTAAGGTCGCGAAAAAAAAGGAATCTGAACAAAACGTTCACGCGTCTTTAATTTCATTACTGAACGAAGCAAAATTACCTAATCCTTTTGAACAGTTAGGTTTGCTTGAAAACCCTAAAGGCAAAGGCTTTATAATCCGCGCCTGGTTACCCGATGCCCAAAAAGTAACGCTCTATGCTTTATCAGAAGAAAAGCCAATAACTGAGCTGAAGTTAATTAATCCAGCGGGTTTATTTGAAATTGAGTTACCGGAAGTAACTGAAAAATTCACTTATGAATTAAAAGCCAGTTACGCTACTGGAGAGCATCGATTTATCGATCCATACCAATTCCATGAGATCGCTTTCGATGGTTTAGCTACATTACACGAAGCACCGCAAAATGTTTATAAAACCTTAGGCGCACAACTTAAAACCACTTATGTTGGTGACTTAGGTATCTCTGGTGTTCGTTTTATTGTATTTGCTCCGAACGCCACAAGTGTCAGCCTGATCACGCAATTTAATCATTGGGATGGGCGACGTCAACCGATGCAGCGCAGCTGGTGTGGACATTGGGTTATTTTTGTACCGGATTTAAAAGCGGGCTGTGCTTATAAATTTGAACTTAAAGATGGCTTAGGTAATCGTCTGCCGCATAAAGCGGATCCGGTCGGTTTTCAAGCAGAGTTATTTCCGTCACATTCATCGATTGTTGTTGATCATGATGTCTACCAATGGAACGATCAGGAGTGGCGCGCATCACAAGCAGGTGACAAACGTTATAGCGCCATGAGCATCTATGAAGTGCATTTAGGTTCATGGAAGCGTAAACACGAAAAGGGTGTAGATCGCATGCTTACCTATCGTGAACTGGCTGCGGAACTCATTCCTTATCTGCTTGAATTGGGTTATACGCACCTTGAAGTCATGCC
>JBLIEH010000220.1:0-3903 GCA_047632875.1 Psychromonas sp.
TGGGTTACCTTTATTAAGCACTGTTTAGGCAGTGCTTTTTTTTATCTAAATTTTATTTATCGGCACAATATGAACAGCAAAGATCAACAACGCGATAATAAAAAAAGACCTATTATGATTTTGGGTTGTACCAGCGATGCCGGAAAATCGCTTATTGTGACGGCGATTTGCCGCCTGCTCGCTAATCGCGGCGTAAAGGTAGCACCCTTTAAAGCGCAGAATATGAGTAACAATGCGGCCATTACGGAAGCGGGTTTAGAGATGGGTCGTGCGCAATATCTGCAGGCACTGGCGGCGAGAGCGATTCCTAGCGTATTAATGAATCCGGTTTTATTAAAACCCAGTGCAGAAACCTTTAGCCAGGTCATTGTGAATGGGGTCGTCAATAATAAAATTAGTCAATTACCCTGGATGGAGCGTAAATACCTGCTCTGGACAGAGGTGCAATATGCACTGCACAGATTACAGGATGATTATGATCAGGTGATCATTGAAGGGGCGGGCAGTCCTGCTGAAATTAACCTTCGAGCGGGAGATATTGTTAATATGTCCGTTGCCCTTGAATGCCAGGCAGACGTTTATTTGGTATCTGATATTGACCGCGGTGGATCCTTTGCGCATCTGCTTGGTACCTGGGCTTGTTTAGCGCCCGATGAACAGAAGTTAATTAAAGGATTTGTGCTCAACAAGTTTCGCGGTGATCCGCTTTTACTGGGTAATGCGATGGATTGGCTAGAAGAAAAAACAGGCATTCCTACGGTTGCAAATTTACCCTATTATCGTCACCAACTCCCCGAAGAGGATAGCTTCAGGCTGGGCAGTCAATGGCAACGCGGTAAAATCAATGTGGCCCTTATTTATTACCCTTACGCTTCTAATCTGGATGAGTTTGACCCTCTGTTATACCAGGACGACGTTAATCTGGTGCCCGTTCATCAAAATATGGACTTATCCCGGTTTGACGCATTGATTTTACCGGGTAGCAAAAATAGCGGTGTCAGTTTGACCTTTTTAACAGCCACTGGGCTGGACAAACAAATTCAGCAGTTCAAAACTACCGGGAAATTGATTCTGGGAATTTGTGGCGGGCTGCAGATTCTCGGGAAAACGATTTTAGATCCGCTCCATATTGAAGATGGTGATAAGCAGGGCTTAGCCTTAATAGATCTGCAAACTGAAATTTTCGGCGATAAATCGACCCGGCAAAGAAGCCTTGATTGGCTCGAAAATAGCATTAAAGGTTATGAAATACACCACGGTAAAACCATCTCCGGTGCTGCACTTGATGATTTTATAGCGGTGGATATCGGCTGGCAGCAGGCTAACGTTTATACTACTTATCTTCATGGTTTGTTTGCGAACAAAGTGTTTTATAACTGGTTTATGATGCAAATTGGGGGACTCGAAAATGGCTTTGAATGGGCGGATCATCTTGATCATGAACTGGATAAATTAGCCGATATGTTTGCCGATCATGGATGGTTATAGATAAGGTTTTTGTAAAAAGCTTGTTGAATCAATCCTTTGTTGATCTGCTTCATCACACGACATTATAAAAGCTGATTAAATTCATTCTTTTGCGGGCATTAGTCTCTCAAATCATATTTTTAACTTTACGGGATAATTCATGAAAAAATCGATTCTATTTTCTTGTTTACTGATTAGCTCTGCTGCGACCTTTGCGTCTGCCGACGTTCATTGGGGATATTCTGGTGAGCACGGCGCTGATCATTGGGCTAAATTAAGTCCTGACAACTTTGCCTGCAGCGCATCAAATCAATCTCCGGTTAACCTGACGGGTTTTATTGAAGCGGACCTTTCGCCGATCAAATTTAACTATAAAGCAGGGGGCAGCGAAATATTAAATAACGGTCATACGGTGCAAATTAATTATCAATCGGGCAGTACAATCAATATTGATGGTAGCGAATTTGCATTATTACAGGTGCATTTTCATGCGCCGAGTGAAAACCATATTAAAGGCAAATCCTATCCCTTAGAAGCGCACTTGGTGCATGCCGATAAAGCCGGAAACCTTGCCGTTGTCGCTGTGATGTATGAACAGAAAGAGGAAAATTTAGCATTCGCCGCTGCCTGGCAGCAGATGCCGATGCATTCTGGTGATAAGCAGCAACTAAATACGCTATTTAACATTGATGGTATTTTGCCAGGTAACCGGGATTATTACCGTTTTAATGGATCTTTAACCACACCACCCTGCTCGGAAGGTGTGCGTTGGTTAGTATTAAAAGAGAGTGTTTCTGTGTCTGCTGAGCAAGTTAAGGCATTTTCATCCGCTTTAAGCGGGCCGAATAACCGTCCTATTCAGGCAACCAATGCGCGCGTCATTTTAAAATAACGCAGCAGATATGGGGAAAGGCTTTAGGGCTGTAAGGCGTTAAGGCTTCCCCGCTTTCGAGCATTCGATTAAGGATTTAAACGTTTTATTTTCCAGTTTTTTCCCGTCGGTTGATAAACAAATCTGTCATGCAAACGATCAGCCTTGCCCTGCCAAAACTCGATGCTTTCAGGAATAACCCGATAGCCACCCCAAAATTCGGGTAATGGGATCTCTTTTCCGGAAAATTTTTCTTCAAAATATTTTACTCTTTGTACTAAGGTCTCCCGATCATCAAGCTCTTGGCTTTGATGTGAGGCCCAGGCACCAATGCGGCTTCCCCGATTACGGCTTTGAAAATAAGCATTTGATTGATCGAAGCTGATCTTCTCAATTCTTCCCTCAATACGGACTTGACGTTGCAGTATATTCCAGTGAAATAACAGCGCCGCAAATGGATTAGCCTCTAACTCATGGGCTTTTCGGCTGTCATAATTGGTAAAAAAGACAAAACCTTTGCAATCGACTTCTTTGAGCAATACCATGCGCGAAGAAGGGCGTCCTTCTGCTGTACAAGTCGAGATGGACATGGATTCTGGCAGAATAATGCCGCTATCTTGCGCTTTTTTTAACCAGTTATTAAAAAATAAAATGGGATCATTCGTTGTTTTTAATGCTTCATTTTCGATTAATACACCTTGACCCAAGGTGAAAGCACAACGAATTTTACTGATAAGTGACATAAGATCTTCTTATTTAGATAGGAATATATACCCATGATACTTCAAGATGCAAAGTCAGCAAGAAAAATTGTGCTGAGATGCTAGGCATAAAATTGAAGTATAGTTATTCTACATAGAGATTTTATAACAACGCAGATTGGCACAATTTTCCTTGCCCTACGGGGCGCAAGGTCGAAAACCAGCGCTGCGTTGCATCAATCGAAAAGGGAATAACCATTACCTCATGTTGCGTCTTGCTCTGGTCTCCGACCTTGCGCCTGACAAAGCATTTTGAAGTAACATGGGTATAAAGGGTATACCCGAGCTATCTTCGGAGTGTATAATTTGTTACAAATTTTGTCGAATAATTCAACCTATGCTATTGAGAACTTTCGTGCCAGTTTCTTTTAATTATCAAGATCTAATCACTCTTTTTAAGCACACCTTTGGTGAACCTTTTAATACTTTATTAATAACAGGTGAAGATGAGCCTGTTTACTTACCTGCAGATACTCAAAATAAGCAGCACCGGATCGTATTTGCACATGGTTTTTATGCCAGTGCATTACATGAAATCGCGCACTGGTTAGTGGCAGGTGAGCAGCGCCGGTTATTGGTTGACTACGGTTACTGGTATGAGCCCGATGGCCGCGATGCCAAAGTTCAAGCTGAATTTGAAAAAGTGGAGATAACACCGCAGGCAATCGAATGGGCACTGGCTGCAAGTTGTGGTTTTAAATTTGATGTCAGCGTGGATAATCTCAGTGGCATTAGCATTGACCGCTTGAGTTTTAAACATAAAGTGCATGACAGGGTGATGAATTATTTACAAAATGGATTTTC
>JBLIEH010000221.1:0-3869 GCA_047632875.1 Psychromonas sp.
CGTAAATCAGATCCTTTTTCAGGTCTTGGTTGATGGCGCTGCCTGAAAATATCACCAAAGATATCATTATAATCACCCGAAGATTGCCCGAATCCGCCTTGGCTATTAAAACCAGAATTTGGACGGCGGTTGGGATCAAATGCCTGATGACCAAAATCATCATATTCCTGCCTTTTGTCAGGGTCTGACAGAATCTCATAGGAAGATTTTACTTCTCTAAAGCTATCCTGTGCGGCAGGATTACCTGGATTACGATCCGGATGGAATTTCATCGCTAATTTTTTATACGCTTTTTTTATTTCTAACTCTGTTGCGCTTTTATCAACACCAAGCACTTCATAACAATCACGTTTTGACATGTTTATTTCTCAAACTTATTATTATACCCAAATCATTGAAGGTGCAGGAATCAGCATCATCATGCTTCAAGCAGTTTGGGTATATATACCTGCTACAAAATGCAATTATAACTTAGTTGCAGTGAATCTTATGCAGTGTTTTTTATAACCACAAGAAAAAGGCCAATGCGGTTCTTAATTAATCTAAACATAATTTAAAATGCATCTGCTGGTTTTTTCGGTCATAATTAATAATAGATGTGCAGTGGGTTGAAGATTCACTGCTAGACGAAGATGCACAGTAAACGGCGCGTTTTTGACTTATGAATCACACATATGGTTCAGGTATAAAATCAATGCTGTTATCCACTTTTGCAGCTTCAAATAATTTAGGTATAAGTCCAGCTATAATAAGGTTTCTCTATGTTTGTGTGTTCTAATTTATTATCAAATAAAATAATAAATAGTCATTATTTTAAAAAGCGCAGGATCAGCTTAATGATTCTGATAGCTATCCTAAATCCTCTTACTGCACAGGCAGAGGGCTATCCTCTACCACAGGATGGTTCACGGTTAATCGGCATACAGCAAGAATATAAAGTGCAACAGGGAGATACTCTGCAAGCGATTACTCAACTTTATAATGTCGGTCTTATTGCGTTAATGGAATCTAACCCCGGGGTTGATCCTTTTTTGCCCACCCCAGGGAAAATACTGCAGATTCCAAATCGGATGTTATTACCAGACGTTCCCCATAAAGGCATCGTCATTAATCTGCCCGAACTTAGATTATATTATTTTCCGAAAGGGAAAAAGGAAGTTCATATTTTCCCCATTGGTATTGGCCGCGTTGGCCGCTCAACGCCGACCATGCAAACGAGTGTCAGGATGAAAATAAAACATCCAAGTTGGACGCCAACGACAAAGAGCAGAGCGGAATATTTCCAAGAAACGGGTAAACATTTACCCTCGGTGGTAAAAGCAGGAAAAGACAACCCGCTTGGTGATTATGCACTGCAATTAGCCTATGGGAAATATGAATATTTGATCCACGGCACCAATAAAGATTTTGGCATAGGTATGCGGGTCAGTGCGGGCTGCATTCGCTTGAATCCCGATGACATTAGTTGGTTATTTAATCAGGTGGCTAACAACGAATCCGTCCAAATAATCAATGAACCGATTAAGGTATCATTAGAGCCAAATGGTGAAAAAATACTTGAGGTTCATTCTCCAATATCGAGAAGTGACGATGACACGGAATTTAGTTTATATTGGACAAACGAAGTGATTAAATTTAACAATCAAGAGGTAGTTGATAATGATGCGATGACAGAAGCATTGTTATTACATCAAGGAATACCCGTCGTCATAGATAGCGAATAAAAAAAAGTTGGTGCTAGCACCAACTTTTATCATCTGTTTTAACGCATTATTTCTTGTAAGAAGTAGCGATGTTATCAATACGTGAGTTTGCACGTTCTGCTTCGCTAGCAACAGTTGCTAAATCAGCTTTCATAGATGCATGATCGGCTGCCATCATATCAATTTTGTCTGATAATTCACCAACGTTAGTAGTCAGATTAGCAACATTCTCTTCCATCGCAGTATTGTTTGAACAACCAGCAAGTAAAATAATTGATGCTACAGCACCAGTAATAAGTAATTTTTTGTTCATAGAAAAAACCTCTTTTATTTAGTTAGGGGAACACTAACGTACATTTTTCATGCACTCTGGCTAAGTATGTAATATCTTTACAATTTTGCCAGCTAAGTGCTCATTTTTTTTAAATTATTTTATTAACTCACATTAAGTGAGTCTCAAATGATGCCTTAATTTATCTTATATATCTATACATATTAAAGTATTGTTTACGATCAAGTGATTAATAAATCTGAACTTTATCCTGTTTTATAAAATTGCTTACACGCAGTATAGAAATAGTTTTTTGATCATAAAAGATCCAGTTAAAGATAAATAATATTCAATTTTATTTATCTTCTAATATCCTCCCCCACTCATGAAAGGTTCTCTTTCTGCATAGAAAGAATAGATAAATTAAAGATATATATTGCACTAACTGGCTATTTTAATTGCACAAAATGCCATGGGACAATTTTTAAATACTTTAATTGACCACAATAAAGAGGTCAATAACAGGAAGTTGTTAATCAGATCAAATACGCCGACTAAAAAATAGTTTATTTCTAACTCGTTTTCATTTAAGGCTGCATAAATACATTAAAAATGTGACGTGCTTTTCTATACGGCAGGCTCAGCTTGGCATCAGTCTTTTTTTAAAAAATGAGAAACGGTCAAACTTACCTCTATAATCTGCAGCGCCAGCACAAGAAGATATCCAATCTGATGCCTTAAATATGCTCGCCTATCACTTTTTTACTGCCCGGATCTCAGGTTTATTTCGCGATGGATAGAAATAAATTGCAGTAAAAAGGTAACAAGGTGCAAATCTATGTCTCTCATAATATAAAATACAGGTAGAATGCGGGTTGAATATTCTATCTAAGAGAAGTAATGGCAAATTTCAATACTCACTTCAACGTAGCCGCTATATCAACAGGCCTCGCCTCTGCAGTACTATTATCAGCAGAACATATAAATATTAATAGTGCATTGTGGCTGTGGTGCTTAGGCACAATCGGAGGATTATTACCCGACGTCGATGCCGACAACTCAACATCACTTGATATTGTTTTTAATATTTTTTCTGTCGTTGCTGTATTAATGGTGCTGTACTACATTACCGGAGAGCACTTTAGAGAGATTCATTTTATTGAATTGCTAGCAATACCTTTGGCTGTTTATGGCATAATAAAATGGTTAATAAGACCCATCTTTGAAAAAATAACGGTGCATCGCGGCAGTTGTCATTCACTGTTATTTTTACTCATGTGTGCGCTCTTAACGATCCAGTTTACTTGGGTATTTAATGACAATTATTTAACTAAATCGAGCCTTCATGCCTGGCTGTCAGGCGGGTTCATACTCTTTGGCGGGCTCATTCATTTACTGTTAGATGAAATATACAGTGTTGATTTATCTAACCTTAAGATCAAACGCTCCTTTGGTACCGCCTTGAAAATAGCTGATTTTAGAAATAAAAGTGCTACGCTGATGATGTTAACTGCGATCATTGCACTGAGTTATCTCGCCCCGGAAAGCGTCTCTACTATTAAAACATTAACAGACTGGTCAACCTTTAAAGTTTGGTGATTGCGCACAACAGCCATGATCACAGTTGGCAAGTTAGTATTATTAAATTGAATTAACTGACATAAAGGGAGAAGGTGCCAACCGACTCCCCATTCCGCTCTCGTCTTAGGATAAAAAATCCTGCTTGTAGAGCTGTTAGTACCCCACTGCCATTTTGATATCACATATTTAAATAGCTCGTTTACTCCCATAGACACCCAAAAAGCTATCAATCCTTTGGCGGTATTCATGGAGATAGAGTAAGTATCTAGTAGTTCATTTGGTCTAAGATCATGATCATATTTTCCCGAGCATTA
>JBLIEH010000222.1:0-3839 GCA_047632875.1 Psychromonas sp.
TTTGTAAGTGCGGGTTTCGGTTCCCGTGTTAATTAATGTTACCTGTTCTGTTCTTTCTCTTGGTTCAAACGTTAAACGAGTTGGAATTACCAGTAAATCAGCAATAGCTTGAAATGGTAAAAGAAAAATAAATACCAGTATGTAAAAATAATGAGCTTTCATAAAACACCTTTAACTATATATTAATAATAATTCTTATTTGAGAAGTAAAGTCAGTATCAGTAAATATAACTGAACCTGAACCTGAAGTTGTTATTCGACCACCAAACCTTAGCTCCGCCTCTCCATCTGCATCTGATAAGACAGTTTCTTTCTGCCTGACAATTTCAAAGTCAAACGTTTCCATAGATGGCGTACCAGAAGTCATTTGAGTATTTACTACATTAACAATAATATTGACGGTAGAACTTGGCGGTAGCTCAGTTAATCGATAAATCCCGATTTGACCGCGAGAGATAATTCGAAAACCAGGGGTTGCTTGAAATGTTCCAAATTCATCCAACGTTATTTGTTGTGGAGTATCGTTCGCAGCAATGACAATATTTCCCATAGTTAGTGGCTGAACAAGCAATGTTTCAGCTGAACTCATAAACGGAGTAAATGCAGTAATAAATCCAAATGTGAGAATAGTCATAATCCTCATATTTTAATTTCTCCACCATCAAACTTGGTGATCCCACAGTAGCTTTGCTTACGCCTTACTTGGCGACAGCTTGTTTCTGCATCTTTTTTATCTAGGTATGGCCCCAATCTTAAACTATAAAAAGATTGATTTTTAACAACTACATCCTTAATGACTGGGGTTTTACCGCATACAAGTTGCGAATTTTCATTGTAGAATCTTTTTAATGTCTCAAGGGCTGTCACTTTATTTTTAAAAGACGCAAGGTGTATTGCATAGCCACTTCCAATCTTCATATCACTCATAGTGCAGGTTGTTTGAGCCTGAGCGGATGAAATCTCACTTAAACCTTTAAATTTGGCCAATGATACTGCAGCTTGGACATCAACGGTGCTACTTCCCTCAATTTGACTCGCATTCTTTGGCTTTACTCCGCCTAAAGTCAGATTTGTGCTTCTATTAGGTGATGAAAATTTATCTCTTTCAACATGTTGGATTGTATCTGATGTTGGTTGAGCCAATTGCTTAAGGTTTCGGTCGCTAGAAAATGATAAATTCGTACTAACGCTCGTACTATCAATTATCGCAAGGTTCGCCAGCTCAGGTGCATTGTAATCTTTCTGATTTTGCCGTGTTACATGTGCGTTTAAGTTTTCAATTGTTGAACCAGTTTCAATTCTGTCTATTTGTTCAATAATAAAACTCAAATCAGATTCCAATTCAGTCAATCTGTTTATAGCTGGCTTAGACTGCTGCCATTCATTAGCGGCATCCTCTAGCGAATTTAGCCGTTCTTCAGTAGACAGTAAATCAGGACTTGCATCAGCAATATTTTGATATTTTTGTTTTGGAGATGACACCAAAAAACTATCAGGAAGCAAGCTGCAACCATTCAATAAGAAGGTTGAGCACAAAGAAATTATTACTATTATTTTAAATTTCCAATTTTTACTATGCATACGTTTCCCCGTTATCTGCTTACTAAGATGTCAACATTATAAATGGAATACATTGTCAAAAAACTGCCAAAGACTACATTTACTAGAGTAGTAGCAAACATCACGCCAGTTTTATTAGATAGCCGGAATTAGAGCTTCAATAACAGAACATTTTATTAATACAGCTGAAAGCAAGGCACATTTTTCTGTGGCTTCACTTTGTTTTAATGTATAAAAAGAGGAAAGAATATAATTTTCACCTGATGCATCAGGCTTTTCTAGCATAAAAAAATCAAGTGGATAATTGGGACGTTTCTGCTCCAGAAGCTTTTGATAGATTTTGAGCATTCTCAAACTAGTAAAGCGACCTAAATTAGTAATAAAACCAGTTTGATAATACTGAATCATTAAGTCAAAGTCTAATCCCAGAAGCACCTCTGTATCTCTTGTGATTTTTACGTCAATACTCGCTTTTGATTTAATTTCAAAAGCGAGTATTGATTCATTCGCAATTGATACAGTGTATTCACCCGGTAAAACACCAATGAATACATAGTAACCATCAAACTCTGTTTTTGTTGTTTTAATTAGTCTAGATTTCTTATTTCTCAGTTCGACAATGACATTTTGACGTTGACTAATATCAACGCCGTCACTAAAGCTGATCAATCCTTCAATATCGCTGCCAATAGCCATTGGAAAATCGAGAGTATCAATTAACCCATTTCTGAAGGTAATAGACACGCCCTCTATAAGAGGAACTAAAAATGGATCAGGCAAGGTTGTTTTATCTATCTCTATGTCAGATGTTCTAAAACTAGCAATACCAGTTAACATAGCTATACCATCTGCGTCAGTTATGCCTTGCTTAAAGACTTGCAAAGCTTTGACTTTAACGCCGGGAATAACTTGCTCACCATCATCGAAGACCGCGTTCATGTTCAAGTCGTCAAATACGCGCACAGCAATAGACCCTGTATTTGTAAGCCCCCTGCTATTTTGATGAATATTGCCGTATGCTGAGTTTTGCCCAGCTAAGCTAACTCTTGTATTTAAACCCAATTCGTAACCAGATTCGTCTGAATATTTTGCGCTACCAAAAAGCTGTAAACTATCGTTAAACCAACCTAATTGCCAATCGACAACGTTGTTTTCACTCTGAACGTCATGCGACAAACTAAACTTTGTTCTTATGTTATCCGATAATGTCCAATTTATTTCAGCTTTATGATTGAGTACTTCAAAACTATTATCTAATGAATAAGCATTTGAATATCTGAGAAAAACTCTGCCAAACCCTTTCTGAAGAGACAAGCTACCGCTTTTGCTAGTTTGCGTTAGGTTGTTTATGGTTTGTTCAGAATATTGCAATCTGTTAAACGCAGAGAACCAAGGGTTATATAAACTTAACCTATTATTAAATACGAAAGATTGTGAGACCCCATTATCTGTATACGCAGCCTGATTTTGATAAGGCAATGATATCTTCCCCCATAAGGGAATCGATCCATCAACACTCAACCTAAACGTATCTGTACGTTTTACATCCAAGTCTTCATCAAAATTATCGGACAAACGATATTCTACCGACACAGCTTGACCCAGAAGATTAGTTCTTGCAGCACTACCAAAACTAACATTTTTGTTGTCGTCAACACTACTATTGAGGTTTAAAAGTACATTGTCCGCTAAAATGGTACTCAAACTGCCTGTTATATTAGAATTATTTAAGTCCCCACCAAATTGACTTTGATACCCTAACTGAGCAACAGAACTAGACCCAACCCCGTAACTTAGTCGCCCGGAAAGATTGTAACCTAAATTAGTAACGCTATTAATGGTATCTAAGCCTAGCAACGTATCATCGCCGTCATTTAACGAAAATTCGTATTTTAAGCCATCGAGTCTCAATATATTTCGATCAATTAGCTTAGAGACAGTGCGAGTTTGAATCTGTCCTTGAGGTCCGTAAAGAATAATATCAAATTGATTCTCCCCAAAAGCCAAGGGAATATCAATAAATTCATAACGGCCAGTTTGTACACTCGTTTGTTGGTCTAAAAGAATACCATTTCTAAGTATTTGCACATCCCATCCAATGGGTACATTCCCATCCAATGTAATTACTTCATTTTCTACAGAATTGGACAGAGAAACATTGCCAATAGAAAAACCCCTAGTCTCTTGTGATGTGCTCCCGGCTCCCTGTCTTACCGGTCTAACATCTCCGAACCGCAGACTCGTAGCATTTAAAGGCCCAAACAACCCACCCTCATTTG
>JBLIEH010000223.1:0-3835 GCA_047632875.1 Psychromonas sp.
TAGAAGGGGTTGTCTTATTTATTATTCTCATCCTCTATATTCGTAAAGCCCGGCCAGCAGGATCAGTTGCCGGATTATTTTTATTAGCCTATGGCGTGTTTCGATTCATTGTTGAGTTTGCACGGGAGCCGGATGCACACCTCGGATTGCTGAGTCTGGGTCTAAGCATGGGGCAGCTATTATCATTGCCTATGATCTTTGCCGGAACTGCATTAATCACTTATGCCTACCGTGCCAAAGCACCATCTCAAGCTGCTGATGTTAAACAGCCGAAAGCAAAAAAAAATAAGGCCAAAAAAAACGTGACTAAAAAATCATAATTCACCGGTTTAGGTAATAGAAAAATGAAACAATATTTAGCATTATGTCAGCGCATCGTCGAACAGGGTGTCTGGATTGAAAATGAGCGCACCGGCAAACGCTGTTTGACGGTGATCAATGCCGACCTTGAGTATGATGTGGGCAATAATCAATTTCCGATGATCACCACACGTAAAAGTTTTTATAAATCCGCCATTGCAGAGCTTATTGGTTATCTTCGGGGTTATGATAATGCGGCAGATTTTAGAAAATTAGGCACCAAAACCTGGGATGCAAATTCCAATCTAAATAATGCCTGGCTGAATAATCCGCACCGTAAAGGTGAGGACGATATGGGCCGTGTTTATGGGATTCAGGGACGTTCATGGGCTAAGCCAGACGGTGGTTTTATTGATCAGCTTAAAAAAGTAGTGGACGATCTCAGTAAGGGTATTGACGATCGCGGGGAAATAGTCACATTTTATAATCCCGGCGAATTTGAGATGGGTTGCTTGCGTCCCTGCATGCATACACACAACTTTTCATTACTTGGTGATACCCTGCACTTGACCAGTTACCAGCGTTCCTGCGATGTGCCATTGGGTCTTAATTTCAATCAAGTTCAGGTCTTTGCTTTGCTCGCTTTAATGGCGCAAATAACCGGTAAAAAAGCGGGCATGGCTTATCATAAGATAGTGAATGCCCATATCTATGAAGATCAATTGACGTTAATGCGTGATGTACAATTAAAGCGTGAACCGTTTCCGTCGCCGCAGTTAAAGATTAATCCGAAGATTAAATCATTACAAGATCTTGAAACATGGGTAACCATGGATGATTTTGAAGTAGAAGGTTATCAATGCCACGATGCGGTAAAATATCCTTTCTCTGTTTAATTATTTAACCCTATTAATAAAAAAGCCCCGCTTAATGCTAAACATTAAGCGGGGCTTTTTTTGTTATTTATTACAATTAGGTCATAGTAACCAATTCTTCCGCACTGGTTGGGTGAATCGCGATACAGCTATCAAAATCTGCTTTGGTTGCGCCCATTTTCATGGCCACCGCAAAACCCTGCAAAATCTCATCGGATGCCAAACCAATGCAATGTAACCCGACCACTTTTTGGTTTTCCCCTGCACAAACTAATTTCATTCGTGTTGGTTGGCGCATGGTCGTTAGGGCGGTGTACATACTGGTAAATTGTGAAGTATAAACCTTCAGGTTACTTTTACCGTATTGTTCTTCCGCCTCAAGCTCAGTCAAGCCTATTGTTCCGATTGGCGGGTGACTAAAGACCACTGTCGGCACTAATTTGGCGTCTAAATGCGCATCAGGTTGTCCGTTAAATAACCGCTCTGACAACAGCCTACCAGCCTTGATGGCAACAGGTGTTAATTGGATTTCTCCGGTATTATCGCCTACGGCATAAATACCCTGAGCCGTGGTATTCTGGTATTTATCAACATTGATAAATTGATGTTTATTAAGTTCTACATCGGTATTTTCTAAGCCGATATCAGTATTTGCAGGGTTACGACCAATGGCCCAAACCAAACAGTCAACGGTCAGCGATTTTTCATTTTCTAAATATAAAGTGAGGCTACCATCTTCATTTTTTTGCACTGATTTGGGAGTCGAATGAGTATGCAGTGTCGGTCCCTCCTCCTGCATCACTTCAACCAAGGTTGATGAGAGCATGTGATCGAATTCACGCAAAAAAGTATGGCGGCGGCAAAGTAAATGGGTTTCACTGCCCAAGGCATTAAAGACACCTGCAATTTCAACGGCTATATAACCTGCGCCGACAACGGCCACCCGTTTTGGCTGCTCATTAAGAGCAAAAAAACCATCGGATGTAATACCGTATTCCGCACCTTCTATCGCTGGGACGGTCGGAGCACCGCCCGTTGCAACAGTGATATTGGCCGCAGTGTAGGTTTGCCCGTTTACTTCAACCGTATGATTATCAACAAATTTAGCAAAACCGTTAATCACGGTAATATTATTGTTACCTAAAACCCTTTCATAGGATTGGTGAATGCGCGCGATATAAGCTTCGCGACTTTCAACTAATTTTGCCCAACTGAAATTTTTAAGCGGTGCATCAAAACCATAATCAGGTGCATAGCGCAGCGCATCTGCAATTTGTCCTGCATACCACATTGCCTTTTTAGGCACGCAGCCGACATTGACGCAGGTGCCGCCCAATGCTTTTGCCTCAATGATTGCTACTTTTTGTCCGTATCGCGATGCCCGGTTAGCGGAGGCAATGCCGCCACTGCCGCCGCCAATACAGATATAGTCAAAATCGAATTTATTATCAGTCATGGGTATCCTTAAATATGTTTTTGCTATTATGCAGTGACTGCTTGATAAGCCCAAGTCAGCCAAGGTAATAAAGCTTGTAAATCGTGTTTTTCTACCGTGCTGCCACACCAAATGCGCAAACCACTCGGCGCATCTTTATAGGCGCCAATGTCGTAGGCAACTTGCTGCTCTGCCAGTAAGTTAATAAATGCTTTTATTTGTGAATCGCTTAAATCAAGGGATAAACAGACGCTGGTATTTGAGCGAATATTGGCATTTTCAGCTAAGAAACTAATCCAGTTATTATCGGCCACAAAAGTCTCTAAAACAGATAAATTATCCAAAGACTTTTGGATACTTGCTTGAACGCCTCCCATCTCTTTTACCCAGTTAAGGGCGTCTTGGTAATCAGCAACGCAAAGCATGGAAGGTGTGTTAATGGTTGCGCCATTAAAAATACCTTCAATCAGTTTTCCGCCTGCGGTTAAACGAAATATTTTAGGCAAAGGCCAACTTGGTGTATAACTTTCTAAACGCTCAACGGCACGGGGACTTAAAATGATAATTCCGTGAGCACCTTCACCGCCAAGGACTTTCTGCCAGCTAAATGTGGTCACATCTAATTTTTTCCAGGGTAAGGGCATCGCAAATACGGCTGATGTCGCATCACAAATGCTTAGGCCCTGGCGATCATCTTTAATAAAATCGGCATTTTCAACCTTAACACCGGAAGTTGTGCCATTCCAAGTGAAAACCACATCATTTTCTGGATTAACTTTTGATAAATCAGGCAACTGCCCGTAATCCGCACTGATCTCATTGACCTTGGTTAATTTCAGCTGCTTGATAATATCCCCATGCCAGCCCTGCCCGAATGACTCCCAGTAGCATATATCAACGGGTCTTGGACCCAGCATTGACCATAAAATCATCTCCATCGCACCAGTATCTGAAGCCGGAACAATACCCACCCGATAATCTGCAGGCAGTTGTAAGATTTCAGCCGTATCGGAAATCACTTTCTGTAATGCTTTTTTACCAAGAGTGGAGCGATGAGAGCGGCCTAATGCAGAAAGATCGAGTTGATTAATATCATAACCCGGACGTTTTGCGCAGGGGCCGGATGAAAAATTGGGAACAGCAGGTTTGATGCTTGGTTGTGAGGTACTCATATTGCTCAATATCCTTGTTAAATGATAACTGCGTTTGAACCGTAAAAATACAC
>JBLIEH010000224.1:0-3833 GCA_047632875.1 Psychromonas sp.
CTATCCAAACTGCTTTCTTTTTCGGCGAACAAGATGAAGATGAAAATGACCATAATCAAAACTAAAGATCCTGATGATTTGTGCTTAGCCGCCTACAATTGTGATTAATTTTTTTATAAAAAGTGTGACTGCTTTGCTATTTTCAAATTTAAAAGAAATCCCATAATGGATTTCATTAATACCTTTATTGACTCTTTTAGGAAATCGGGTCATTTCGGCACTATGAAAATAGGCTTCTCTTTTAGTTACCCCTTCGATAGCCGCTAACTCTACTGCAAAAACCTCAAATACCGGGCGAATAATAATATGGGGCGACTGGTTTTCTATGTGCACATAAAATGCTTCTTTTAATTTAGGCAGCATATATTCTGTTATTTTTTTGATACTGAAGTTAGTACGACACTCTAATGTGGTTAATACATTAACTATCTCGTTTTCTTTAATTGCCAAAATTCTTCTCCCGGAACGCATTAAACATGCTGCATCTATTTATTTAAATCAGCACAGTTTCACTCGGTGGTTAACCGAGCCTAAGTTATAGAGCTAAATTACTTGAAGAGGCCGGAAGCAGCAAGCTTTCACTTCGGTCATTTAAGATGAACCGACAATGCAAGGATAGTTTTATCGAAGGCATTGGTTCGATCTGCACTAATACCTTCGATTCACAGAGCTTCTGCGCCCTAAACCGATAATTCCCCAGCGAATGTACCGATCTTTCAGTGAGTTAATGTTGTACCACTTCAAATTTACCAGCCTAAAGGCGCTGATTTAATCTGGGTTTTATAATATTCTTTAAGTTTTTGTTGCAGTTCCAGAGACATGACTTTTTGAGACGCGGCGATATTATCCAATAACTGCTGCTCATTTTTTATCCCGGGGATCACCGTAGAAACTTCCGGTTGTGCGAGAATAAATGACAGCGCAGCCTCGTGAAGTCTCATCTCAGCGCCGATTATTTTAAGCAGTTCCTGCTGCAGCGCAAAACGATGTTCAATATCATCGCTAGACCAGCGCGAGCGTATATCATTAAAACGACTCTTATCGTTAAATTTACCCGTTAACCAACCGGAGTCGAGCGGCACTTTTACGACTATGCCATAGTCTTTTTCAGCCGCTTCTTTAAACGCATCACCACTGTCTTGGAAATTGATATTATAGAGCGGCATGATGATATTACTGGGTGTTGTTGTAACCAGTTTATGGATACTTTGATAATCATCAAGCGAGGCACCAAAGCCAAGTATTTTACCTTCCTGTACTAACTCCTGAAAGACCTTATAATGTGGACTTTCACCATCACACAGTTCAATGACCGGACTGTGTAACAGCACTGAATCGATGTAATCTGTTTTTAAGATAGTCAGCGTTTTTTCTACTGTTTTTTTGAGGGTTTTATGATCAAAATTTTCACTCTCAGGGTTGTGCCCGAACTTAGTGTTCACAACAACGGCAGCGCGTTTACCCACCAGGGCTTTGCCTAAATATTCCATCGAGGCACCCTGACCATAGTTAGGTGCGGTATCAAAAAAGTTAATACCCTGATCGATAGCGGCATGAACAAGACGAATAGGATCCTGGTTTGAATCTCCCCATTCATTTTTATTGGCATTGCCTAACTGCCATGCCCCAAACCCTAACTCCGATACCCTTTTTCCGGTTTTCCCATATTTTCTTTTTTTCATATAATGCTCACTTAATTATTTTAAGTTGATTAAACGTCCTGGATAATTTACGTTAATTGCATTTTTGCAGCCGCGTTTACCTAATAAAAAACGGCTAAATATCACCACGAACGTGATCGATGACCTGCGAGTAATAGAAGTCAGATAATGTATCCTGTAAAGATTTTGATAAAGACGCCATACCTGCAACGCTGGCATTCTGCTTAACTTGCTGCGCGCTGCTTGCGCCGGTAATAACGCTAGTTACTTGTGGTTGGTCGACCAGCCAGCGTAACGCGAGTTGCGCTAATGGAATATCAGCGGGCAGCAAGCCTTTAAGCTTATTGACTAATTCAATGGCTTTAGCATAAGGTAAACCGGAGAAGGTTTCGCCAACATTAAAGAACGCGCCGTCTTTATTGTAGTTGCGGTGATCGCTTTTACTAAATTGCGTGTTCAAAGCAAATTTTCCGCTTAATAAACCACTGGCCAGTGGTAAGCGCGCAATAATCCCCACATCAGCCGCTGCCGCTTGCGGTAATAGTTGTTCAACTGCATCTTGACGGAACAAGTTAAAGATTATCTGTAATGAGGTTAAACCCGGCTTATCCAGACACATTAATCCTTCTTTAATATTTTCAACACTCGCGCCGTAATGCTTGATTAAACCCTGCGAGCGAAAGTCTTCCAGCGCCTGCCATACGGCATCACCCTGTAATACGGCAGGGGGAATGCAATGCAGCTGTACTAAATCGAGACAATTGACTTGTAAACGTGTCAATGATCCTTCAATACTGCGCTGCATATTTTCAGCGCTATATTTATCCGGATAAAGGGACGCATCACGGCCAAGCTTAGTGACAATAGTGCGTGGTTGCGGATGTGCATGTTGCCAATCACCAATTTTCTTTTCGCTTGCTCCACCGCCATAGACATCGGCGGTATCCCAAAAAGTGATCCCCTCACTATCCGCCGCATTTAAAATTTGCTCGCTATTCTCAACACCAGCCGGACCAAAATCCCCTCCTAACTGCCAACAACCTAAGCCAATAACCGATGCAGACAGTCCGCTTTTACCTAATTTACGTTGTTCCATTATTGCCACCTATTATTTATTTTAGACCAAGAAATAACCTCAAACATTAAGACCAGTTTTAATCGCATCCTATGCTAAATACTATTGTAATAAATCGCGAAGTGTTTATCATCACCGATACAATCAACTCACTGTTCAATTTTACTTAACAATAAAAACTAAAAACAGAAGATAATTTATGTTAAAACCTGAGATATTGGCATTTTTAGCGGTGGTCAAAACGGGCAGTTTTACCCGCGCAGCAGAGCAGATGAAAACATCAAAATCCCGCGTATCACAACAAGTATCAAGCTTAGAGAAAAACCTCGGGATCACTCTGTTACATCGTTCAACCCGTAAAATACGATTAACAGATGCGGGTGAATCTTATTACAGCGAATGCGCCCGAGCCGCCGCTATTTTAGAACAAGCCCGAAAAAACCTAAATGAGCGGCAGGATCACGTAGCAGGACTGATTCGACTCAATTCAGTCGGCGGTTTATTCTCAGAAAAGATGTTGGCGCCTGCGCTTATTGCTTTTATGAAACAATATCCACAAGTTGAAATACAACTCGATTTTAGCAGCGCACAAGTTGACGTGATTGCTGAAAGCGTTGACTTAGTTGTGCGCATGGGACAATTAAGTAACTCAGCGCTTATTGCGCGTAAGTTAATGGACATAAAAACCGATGTCGTCGCCAGCCCGGCGTTTATCAAAAAACAGGGGAAACCCGATCAACCACAACAATTAGCACAGTTCAATTGTTTATGCGGCAGCATACGAAAATGGCACTTCCAACATAAAGGTTCAGAAAAAATGCAGGATGTCACAGTTACAGGCTCACTCTCCTCAGCCAACGGTCATATATTATGTCTGGCTGCCCTTGAAGGGTTAGGGATAGTACGCTTAAACGAACTTTACACTGATAAATATTTACGCGCGGGAAAATTGATCTCCGTATTTGAACAATGGCAAATCCCATCGGTCCCGGTATCGCTTATTTACCCCAAGGTGCGTTATAAAACCAAACGCATCCAGGTATTTGTAGATTTTCTGATAGATTGGTTTGAGAATAAATAAGGATAATGGCCGTTGC
>JBLIEH010000225.1:0-3822 GCA_047632875.1 Psychromonas sp.
AATATCATCAGTCAGGGCTGAGCTCGGTCATCAGCTGGGCTTTTAAGTTCTCTTCCTGCTGCTCAGTCAGTGCATTACCTTCGGCCGTTGAAATAATAAAGAGATCCTCCGCACGTTCACCAATGGTGGTTATTTTGGCCGTAAAAAGGACCATGCCGCTGAATCTGAAAATCTCACCAATATCCGCTAAAATACCCGGTGCATCAAAAGCGACAAGTTCAATTTGCGTGCGTTTACGACGGGTTGGTAAAAAAGTCACTTGCGGTTCAAATTTGAATTGGCGTTTAACCCGTGCCAGGCGAGTTTGTTGTCTGTTGACTTTTTCTGGCGCAAGCAGTGCCATTTCGATTTCTTTTTTGAGGCGCTGAATTTTCTCCGGATCAATATGGCTACCATCCTCCTCCAATACGGTAAAAGTACTTAATGAGAAATCATCTCTGCTGGAGAGGATTTTTGCATCATGAACGCTGAGTTTTTTATTATCTATGACAGTCACCACGCTGGAAAATAACGCGGGCATCTCTTTGTGGTAGACAAAAATTTCAGTTGCCACGCTACTTTGTCGCTCACTAATTAATACCATTGGCCGGCTATGATCCTGGTGCGCTAAAAGATTTTTAGTATGCCAGGCTATTTGCTGCGAGCGATAACGGAAAAAGTAATCCAGCTTAAAGCGTTTCCAAAGTGTCCTTGCCTGAGTCTCTGTAATACCTTGTTCGCGTAAAATAGAAAGGGTTTTACGTTGTCTATCGCGAATGCGATCGCGAATATCCGGTGGGCTTTCCAAGCCACGACGCAGTACTTTTAATGTGCTGAAATATAAATCGCGTAGCAAAGCGGCTTTCCAACTGTTCCAGGTCTCTTCGTTGGTGGCACGAATATCAGCAACGGTTAAGCAATGTAGCAGGTTTAAGCGTTTTTCATCGCGTACTATTTTTGCAAATTCAATGACCACCCGCGGATCACTGATATCACGACGTTGTGCTGTTACCGACATAGTGAGATGGTGTTTGACTAACCAGGCGACTGTTTTGCTCTCATAGCGAGTGAGTCCGTGTAATTCACAAAATGCCCGTGCATCAACAGCGCCCAGGGTGGAATGATCGCCCTTTTGGCCCTTAGCAATATCATGAAAAATTGCCGCTAAATAAAGCAGTTCAGGTTTATCCAGCTCATTATAAATGTCACCTGCCAGCGGATATGTCTCTTTATTCGCGGTAAAGTTGTAAATATTTTTAATCAGTTTATGAGTATGTTCATCAACGGTATAAGCATGAAACAAGTCAAACTGCATCTGTCCGACAATACGGCTCCACTGTGGGATATAAGCGGCTAGAATGCCATATTTATGCATTAGGGTGAATGCCAGTCCCATCCCCTGAGGGTGCCTGATAATCTCCATAAAAATATCACGGCACTCGGGAATGTTCTGCAGCCAGTGTGTTAAGCAGCGTCGCGCACCATGAAGTTCCCGCAGGGTAGGGGAGTAGATCCCCTTGATTTTTGGGTTTTCAGCGACATGCAGGAAGAGCTGCAGGATTGATTCTGGTTGTTCGTTAAATAACGATGTTGTTTTGAGTTCAATCATATCTTCGCGTAATTGGAAGTTGTGATCGATAGGGGCAATATGCTTGGCGATATTGCCTAAAATGGCTTCGTCAAAATATTGCAGCAGCATCTCATTGAGCTCTTTTACGCGATGAATCGTTTGATAAAAGGCTTTCATCATATGCTCAATAGCGGTATTACCTGATCCTGAATAACCAAGCAGGTGTGCGACCTCGGTCTGATAATCAAAGAGCAGACGATTATCGGGTCGATTTGTAACGGCATGCAGCGCAAAACGAATAGTCCAAAGCAGTGCCTGACAGTCGACTAGCTCACGGTACTCGCCTTGGGTTATATAGTTAGAGCCGGTTAATTCGATCAGGCTATTAACACCAAAATGGCGCTTGGCAATCCATGCAATGGTTTGAATGTCACGTAAACCGCCACTGCCATTTTTAAGATCTGGTTCGAGGTTATAACCATCTCCGCGGCAATTTGTATGACGCTTAATTTGTTCTTCTTTTTTAATGGTGAAAAAGCGATCCGAAGGCCAAAAATTTTTATCTTCAATCAGTGCCGTTAACTTTTCGAAAGTTTGTTCGTTACCCCTGATATAACGTGCTTCAAGCATGCTGGTGGCAACTGTGATATCGGCACTACCTTGCTCGAAACAATCCTTTAGGGTACGAACGCTGTTACCAATATCGAGTCTTAGATCCCATAATTGCGTAATAAAGGCACTTATTTTCTTTTCTGACTCTTTATCAAATCCCTCTTTTGAAAGAATAAGCAGATCAATATCAGATTTTGGATGCAGTTCACCGCGACCATAACCGCCAACGGCAACAAGGCAGAGGTCATCACTTGAAGCGAGTCCCCAATGATCCCACAGGCGGGTTAAGAGTTGATCAATATAACGCGCACGCAGGGTCACAATTTCGGCGATTTTATGTTTATTCTTAAAGCACTCAACCTGCCACTCGTGGAATTCCTTCAAATGGTTTTTCAGGAAGGGCAGCGTCAGGTTAGCTTCGGCTATGTTGTTCGGGGAAAGCTGTTCAAAATCCATTCTAACCTCAGGTTGATTAGGGCACTCTAATGAGTGTAAAGCACCCGTTAGAATGACAAAAAGGTTTACTTTAAAGGACTTAAATTAGTCATGATTAATAATACGTTCAATGGTTTCTTCAGGGCGCAGGGTTAATATTTCTACACCGGTTTCAGTGACTAACAAAGTATGTTCCCATTGTGCCGATAATTTTTTATCTTTGGTAATAACAGTCCAGTCATCGTTAAGCACTTTACAGGTTTTTTTACCCGCATTGATCATCGGTTCAATGGTCAAGCACTGTCCTGCTTTTAACACTTCTCCGGTACCGGCTTTACCATAATGCAACACCTGAGGCTCTTCATGAAAGCCAGTGCCAATACCGTGACCGCAGTATTCACGTACCACAGAATAGCTGTTTTTTTCTGCATGTTTTTGAATGGCTGCACCAATATCGCCCAAACGTGTACCGGGTTTTACTAGCTTAATGCCTATATATAAACACTCCTGCGTAATACGTGCTAAACGTTCCGCCATAATAGAAGCTTTACCTACCAAAAACATTTTTGAAGTATCACCGTGATAACCATCTTTAATAACAGTGACATCAATGTTGATTGAATCCCCGTCCTTTAATGCTTTATCATTGGGAATTCCATGACAGACCACATAGTTAACAGATGTGCAGACTGATTTTGGAAAACCGTGGTAATTTAAAGGCGCCGGGATACAACCTTGTACGTCAACAATATAATCATGGCAGATTTTATCCAATTCATTAGTGGTGACCCCTATTTGAATAAAAGGTTCTATCATCGTCAATACATCTGCAGCCAGTTGCCCGGCAATACGCATTTTTTCGATCTCTTCGGATGTTTTAATGATTCCAGTCATATTTTTTACTCTTTAATTGCTACTGATAAATTTAAATATTAACTATAAAGAATTTAGTGCAATGACGCCAGCGAAGTTAAACCCTTTTCTTATAGGGGAATAGCCTAAAAGGTTGGTGTTAGCGGATTGTCGGTGATCAATTTTTGGTTTTTATCGCTGTTAAACTCGCACCCGTTTTAACCTCTGTGGTTGTAAAAACATCCTGGAAAACAGTCGCTAAAGCCGATTCAATAGCAGGCTTGGATCGCAGCTCTGCTGTATAGGTCAGGCTATCGTTACGGGAATAGGGACCTTTGCAATATGCCAAAGTTTAACTTAAACGAGCAGCAAGC
>JBLIEH010000226.1:0-3776 GCA_047632875.1 Psychromonas sp.
AACAACCATTTTTTTCATAAATCAATCCTTAACGGGGGACGGTGCGAGAACATCGCGATTACTATTGGCACCTGATGGTGCACTGATCACACCTTGTGCTTGAAGTTGATCCACTAAACGCGCTGAGCGATTGTAACCAATTCTAAATTTACGCTGAATACTGGATATTGATACTTTACGAGTCTCAGTAATAAATTCAACTACTTCATCAAATAATGCATCGATCTCGCTATCACCATCAGCTTCCTCACCAGGTAACAGCATATCTAAGGTATTATCTCCATCGATGATTTCCTGTACATAATTCGGCTCACCGCGTTTTTTCCAATCGGCCACAACGCGATGGACTTCATGGTCATCAACAAAGGCCCCATGTACACGAATCGGCACGCCAACCCCTGGCGGCATATATAACATATCGCCGTGACCTAACAGGGTTTCAGCACCCTGCATGCCTAAAATAGTCCTTGAGTCGATTTTACTCGAGACTTGAAATGCAATGCGAGTTGGAATATTGGCTTTAATTAAGCCGGTAATAACGTCTACCGATGGACGCTGTGTCGCTAAAATCAAATGAATCCCAGCGGCACGTGCTTTTTGTGCAATTCGGGTAATTAACTCCTCACATTTCTTACCAACAATCATCATCATATCGGCGAATTCATCAACAACCACAACAATACTGGGTAATTTGGTTAATTCCGGCGCACTCACGTCCATACTGTCCCCCTCTTTCCAGAGAGGATCTGTTAATGGAGTGCCCTCCTCAGCAGCTTCTTTTACTTTATTATTGTAACTGGCTAATGTACGGACACCAAGTTCAGACAAAAGTTTATAACGGCGCTCCATTTCGCCAACACACCAGCGTAATGCATTTGCCGCATCCTTCATATCAGTAACAACTTCCGCTAATAAATGCGGAATTCCTTCATAAACGCTTAATTCGAGCATTTTAGGGTCAATTAAAATCAAACGTACATCTTCAGGTGATGATTTATATAACAAACTCACCAACATACAGTTTACACCCACGGATTTACCCGAGCCCGTAGTACCGGCCACTAAAAGATGCGGCATTTTAGCTAAGTCAACCACCACGGGTTGCCCGGAAATATCCGCCCCAAGCACCATACTTAATGGTGATTTACTTTCTAAAAATTTTGCACTGCCCAATACTTCCGAGGAATAAACAATTTCTCTGTGTTTGTTAGGTAACTCTAAGGCAATAACGGACTTCCCGGGAATTTGATCAACCACGCGTACACTCATTGCCGACAAGGCACGTGCCAAGTCTTTTTCTAAACCGGTCACCGTGCTCACTTTCATGCCGGGGGCTAAAGCAAGTTCAAAACGGGTAATGACAGGTCCGGGTAAGACATTAACCACTTCAGCTTTAATTTTAAATTCGAGTAATTTTGCTTCCACTAAACGCGCCGCGGTGTCTAGTTCTTCCTGTGAGATAGGATGAATTTTTTTATTAGGTCTATCTAACAAGTCAATACTCGGAAAGGGAGCCAGATTTTCCACTGTTTTTCGTTTAATAGCGGGTCTTGCATGCTCTGGCAGATGGTCAAAATTACTTTTAGGTGTTGCAACAGGTTGAGGTTTACTGGTTTTTTGTGGTGCAGGTTCAGTGATAAAAGCAGGCGTTTTTTGTGCTGCGGGTTCAGTGTTAAAAGCAGGCGTATTTTCTGTTTCCGGCGATGCAAATGGAAAATCGTGTAAATCTTTTTGATCATCTTCAACAAAATCGATATCAAAGGGGGCATCGAAATATTGATCATCTATATCTGGATCGTCAATCGCTGAATCATTTGAGTTGCTAGCAAGCTGCTCAGCAGACGATTTTGTTACCTCTGAATCAGCAGATTTACGTTGTTCAAGCGCCAGTTTCCGTTTACTTTTTGTGATAGCCCGGTCCGACCCTTTTTCATTCAAGCGTAATAGTTTCTCGGTATTGCGACTTTCCCTCCACAGGGTAAAGCGTTCTGGTAATGCCATTAACCAGGTAAATAATATAATAACAGCAGCACCCGTACTATCGATTAAGCTAAGCCAAGAAAAACCGAGTAACAGGGTTGTGCCTGAAACAAGTAAGGTTAACAAGATAAAATTCACTGCTAACAAACTAAAAAAACCTGACATACTTTGCGCGATAATATCACCCACTAAACCACCCGAGGGATAATAGTGATAATCATCAAAGTTCAGAGAAGCTAATGCGGTGGTACTAAAGACAGTAAAAATAAACCCGACAATACGTAATCCGAGGTTTAAAAAATCAATATCTAAACTGAATTTTGGTTTCCATAAAAAAGTCCATGCAAAAACAGCAATCAATACCGGCACAAAATAAGCGAGTAATCCAAAACCATAAAATAAGATATCAGCTATCCAGGCTCCGACACGACCACCCGCATTTTGAATTTCAGCCACCCACTGTTGCTGTGACCAACTCGGATCAACGGGTGAAAATGTCAGCAGTGAAATGCAGATAAAAACGGAGACAAACGCACAAGTAATTATACCGACTTCTAATAATTTTTGTGCACCGGAGAGCCGGTTAAGAAAGTTGTTTTTCGACAAAAGAGTTATCCTGTAATAAAAAAGAGTGAAAAATTAATTTAGTTTATTTAATCCAAAAAGTCATCGGGAAGCTGGTGCCGTAAATGCAGCCAAATTTTACCACTGGCAAAAGCCGAATCGCGAACAACTTGCATGATCTGGTGTATCTCTCCTTTCTCTAATACAACTTTAATTTCAGAGTAAAAAGCCAGGGCAATCGATTTTGCCTCGGTATTTGAAAAATAAAAACAGCCAACCCGACGATATAAGTCTTGTAATCCATTAAGAATTAAAACATAAATCATATTATTGGAGGACACAGCGACCTGATGATAAAAACGGTAATCAAATTCAGCGAACACTTCACTACTGGCATCAATCGAAGGTACTTTATCTAAAAAAGAAAGCACACTTTTTGCATTATTCTTTGCAGCCATGCGTAAAATAATCGCACTAACATTAGTACGTACTGACATTAGTTGGTCAATATAATCTGCCCGCCGCTCAATATCAAGGCGGGTAATAGTACTTAAAACATTTAAACTTGAGGTTTCCCAAAAATCATTTACTTTAGTTGACTTGCCATGGCAAATAGTAACCCAACCGTCTTTAGACATACGTTGTAATACCTCACGCAGCGTTGTGCGCGTCACCCCTATTTTATCAGCAAGCACGCGTTCAGCGGGCAACTCTGAATGTATCGCAATAGAGCCATTCCAAATAGACTCGATCAAATACTGTTCAGCTATGTCTGCAGGCCCTTTTATGTTTTTTACCATTTAAATGATCACCCTTGCTTTTTATTTTTCTATAGTACCACAGAGGTTAATAGACAAAACAGGTCGTTTATCTTTGTAAATCAAGCATCAACAATCAAATGTCTGCTTGCAATAAAAATCAGGCTCCGTTAGACAACACCCTGGCTAGCTTGCTTAACGCCTTATAAATATTAAGCTGGCAAAAAATCTTATATATTTGATAACAGTTAATAATTTAAAAGATTAGCACCACAACAACTGCCTGATGATAGATAACCAAAAATCAGTCATTAGGTCGCTGAATCTCTTTTCATTTAAGCCTTCTAAATGATAAAGTTATATTACTTTTTTTTTGATATTAGGAATATCTGTGTTAGCAATTTTAAAAGCTGCCTCCAAGCAGCGCTGGTCTTGGCTTTTATTGGCCGCAAGCGCTTTATCCCTTGAGTTTTC
>JBLIEH010000227.1:0-3720 GCA_047632875.1 Psychromonas sp.
TTTGCCAGCCTGAGCAGTGTTATTAAGCCGTTGTTAAAACCCTTGAAGTAAAAAATATATCATCAATTGCAGCGGTCTTGCACTGCAATTGATGGTCTAACCTATTGAAAGGTAATAGCAGGAAAAAATGATTAATTAATTTTAATACTTACAAGCTGTTAGGCATAAACAATAAAGCTAACAGCAATCGTCAGGAACAAAGCCGTTTTTCGACTGATTAGCTATACTCAATGAATACATTTTAATTTTATTGGGTGCAGAATTCATAGGGAGCTAACGGGGAAAGTGCTTAACGATCTGTTATTACTACTCTTTTTTGCAATTATCAGCGCACTTATCTTTAAACGCCTGAGATTGTCGAACATTGTTGCCTATCTTTTTACTGGATTTGTGCTCGGCCCCTCGCTGCTTAATCTGCTTCACTCTTATCATGAAATCGAGCTGGTCGCCGAGTTTGGTATCGTTTTTCTAATGTTTTCACTCGGGTTGGAGTTCTCACTCAACAAACTCATTAAAATGAGTCGCGCTGTTTTTGGCATTGGGGCACTGCAGGTATCCGCTTCATTTTTTCTCTTCTATTGGTTATGCCAATTGTTTAATCTGAGCTGGCAGCAGGCGTTTACCGTTGCCGGTGTCTTAACCATGTCGTCAACGGCCATTATTGTTAAAGTATTAAGCGATCAGCAGAGATTACAATCAAGAATAGGTCGACTGGCAATCTCCATTCTTCTTTTCCAGGATCTGGCCGTCTTACCCTTTCTAATTATTATTCCTATTATTGCCATGCCCGGGCTTGATGGTGATATTGTGATACTTTTGTCGCTTGCCTTTGTAAAAGGAGCGATAGCGGTAGCGGTTATATTATCCGTTGGGCGCTGGTTATTACCCAAATTTTTTGATGAAATGGCGAGTATGCGTTTTGATGAGATTTTTATTCTATCAACGCTCTTTGTTACTCTCCTGGCCGCCTGGTTTACCCAATTACTGGGTTTATCCATGGCGTTAGGGGCTTTTTTGGCGGGTATGATGCTTGGCGAAAGTCATTATCGCCATCAACTTTCTGCAGACATTAGGCCATTCAAAGATATTCTGATGGCCATCTTTTTTATTTCAATCGGTACCCTGTTGCAGTATCAAGTGTTAATGGATAATTTTGGCACATTAATTTTAATCGTAATAGGGGTGATCCTGGTGAAAACCTTAATCATTACCTTAGCGGCTGTTATTATGAAAGAGAAATTGACCACCGCGCTGGGGACCGGGATTGCTTTAGCACAAATGGGTGAGTTTGGTTTTATATTGGTCGCCTTGGCCAGTAAATATCAATTATTAGACGCGCAGTTATCCTCTCTGATTATTGCAACGGGGGTGATTAGCATGACCCTTACGCCGCTATTGGTAAGGTACAGCAGTCATATCTCCCGCGAACTCTTACACCATTCAGCCAAAGCTTTTCGTTTTCAAAAAACACTGCCCGGGCAATTTCAAAAACATACTATTATTTGCGGTTATGGACGCGTAGGGCAAATTGTTTCGCGGTTTTTAAAAAATGAATCGTTGCCCTTTATTGTCCTGGATAGGGATCCTATGCGTGTCAAAGAGGCTCGCGAGGGGGGTGAACTGATTGAGTTTGGAGATGCGAGCCGCAGAGAAATATTGTTACTTGCCGGGATTGAGAAAGCCAATTTATTAATTATCACTTTTGATGACCTGCGTCGTTCAATGGCTTTATTGGGGCTGATCAAAGCGTTAAATCCGGAACTCAAAGTACTAGTGCGCACCAAGGATGATAAAGGACTGGATCTGTTAAAAGCGGCGGGTGCAACTGAAGTTATCCCCGAGGTGTTAGAGGGCAGTTTGATGTTGGTTGCCCATGTGTTGTTTTTATCCGGTGTACCAAGTCGGAGAATTTTGCAGCGTTTAGAGCGTGAACGTAAAATCAAGTATCAGCATCTGCACGGTTTTTATTACGGACAAAATAGCCAAAGCGAGAAAAATTCATGGCATATTGAACAGTTGCATGCGGTAACTTTGACTGCAGGGGCCGAGGTCGTGGGGAGCTATGTGCAGGAATTTCACCTTGCCGGCGTGATCATCAAATCTCTGCACCGGGAAAATGGCGCAGAGGTGATGCTTTCTGACAAAGTATTTTTTGAGGTCGGTGATCTGGTTTTACTGCAGGGTAATAAAGACAGGTTACAACTTGCTGAGAAAATTTTGCTCGGTAAGTGTTACGATGTTCCTATTTAAACCCTCATAATTTGCGATGCTTCTTTAAGTGGTTGGGGGACGCGGGTGAAAATTATGCCGGTCACAATGAATCTAAAAAAGCAGTTGAGGAGAAATAGTCGCATTGTTATTATTTTTTATTGACGCGTATTTTTAGCATGATTTCTTCCTTATTTTACTTTATTCTTAAGCTAACGCTATTTTTCAAAAAGAGTGGTTATATGTCTGAAAATTTGTCTGAAAAGCTGTTTGCACATGACTTTAATGTGCAGGAAACGTCAACTATTATCGCTAACTCCGCAACCAAAAAAAACCATAAACAAGATAATGTCGTGATGGAGGGTGAAGAGCGACCGGGTTGGTATCGTTTATTAAAGTTTATGCTTTGGTCTTGGCAAGGTTTAGACCTTATTGACTGTTATGAGGTACTCGCCCGAATCTCTGCCTCAACACATCAGCGCAGTGATCAAGATGTATTAGATAGCGTAATAGGTTTTCATTCAGGAAACTGGAGTTATGAGTGGACTCAAAAAGCCATGTTTTATTACAAACAGGGTAAGGAATATGCGCAGCAGGGCGAGACTGAAAATGCTCAAAAAGCTTATTATTTAGCATCGCAATTTTACAGTATTGCCAGTTACCCGCAGTTAAAAGGTGATGAATTAAGCCTGCAGGCGCAAGTGTTAGCATTTAATAATTATAAAGAATCAGCAAAGTATAATAACAAGATGATTTTAAAAGAGATTAAAGTACCATTTCAAGGTAAAGAGGTGACTTGTTACTTACATCTGCCAGATGATGAAACGATTCATCCCGTGGTTATTATCAGCGGCGGACTCGATACTCTGCAGTGTGAATTATTACCCCTGTTTGAAAAGGAGCTTGCCCCGGCAGGCATTGCGATGCTGACCGTCGACTTACCTGGCATTGGCTTTTCCTCGCATGTCAAACTGGATCAAAACTCATCCAGTTTACATCAAGCCATTTGTCATTTTTTAAAAGGCGTGCCTTGGGTAGATCACGACCGTATTGCGTTGATGGGAATACGTTTTGGCGGTAACGTGGCTGCTCGTTTAGCCTTTTTAGAGCCTGACTGTGTTAAATCGGTTGTCTGTGTTGGTGCTGCTGTCGGCAGTATCTTTGACAATTTTGATAATTTTAAAAAATTACCGCCGATGTTATTAGATTGTATTGCGTCACGCATGCAGATCAATAATTCCAGCGCTGATATGTTGTATAAGTTTTGTGTCCCACTTTCACTTATCAAACAGGGCCTGCTTGCACGGACGCGCATTAAAACCCCCTTATTAAGTATTGGGCACAAAGATGATATAATTTGCAACCAGCAAGATTTAAAGTTGATTGCCCGTGCCAGCCGAGAAGGAGAATCACACATTATTGATAAAGCTCCCATATTTGAATCATATCTAAAATCTTTAAGTTATTCTGCTAAATGGTTAACAATACACCTGGCTGAGTAGGTGTATTATA
>JBLIEH010000228.1:0-3667 GCA_047632875.1 Psychromonas sp.
TGGTAAATGAGGACAGCCATACCTTTTTACACCCGCAGGTCGGTATGGGCTTGGTTGAGAGATAATGACTTAGCAAACTTCGCATTCAAAAATTATGAAGATATAGTTGATCAGGTGAGTCGAGGTTGGGATAATTTAGACACTTTAAGGCCAGCACTACTTTATGTATCGCAAAAACAGTTTGTCACCGTTTGGTCACCGAAGTTATTTGTGGGGGATTTTTCATAGAGGCTAAAACGCAAAAATCAACCAGAAGAGGTTGATTTTGAGATTCTTATTGCTAAGAATAATTGGAGCGGGCAGTGGGAATCGAACCCACATTATCAGCTTGGAAGGCTGGAGTAATAGCCATTATACGATGCCCGCATAATATTTTAAATTGTATCTTAAATAGCAAAAAACAATGCATGCATTGTAAATTACTTTGCAATGCATAAATGCGTTGCGCTTCACAATGTGGCCTTGTGAAGTAAATATGGTGGAGGGGGACGGATTCGAACCATCGAAGCTTTCGCGGCAGATTTACAATCTGCTCCCTTTGGCCACTCGGGAACCCCTCCTAGACTTAAATGGTGCCGACTACCGGAATCGAACTGGTGACCTACTGATTACAAGTCAGTTGCTCTACCGACTGAGCTAAGTCGGCGCCGTCTAAGTGGGGCGAATAATAGAGAAGTTGAACAAAGCTTGCAAGCCTTTATTGGAAATAGTTGGCATTTATTGACTGTTTGCTTAAAAACAAATCAACAAGGTATATTTTCGTCTACAAATCAAACAGACCGCAACGATTCATCTGTTTTTAAGTCAGTTTAATTGCGCTGTATTGGAGCATAATCTTAGACTTTACCGCTCAACTATTCAGTAATAAAAGGATAAAACTATGCGCTTTTAAGAAAATGAATGGTGCCTTTTCAAGGGTGACGGTAGAAATCAAAACCGACTCGGTTAATTTGCCAAACGTAAGGAAATCTCTCCACCGATAAACGCTTGAACTTGCCCTTCCATCTCCAATAACAGCGCGCCATGTTCATTAACACCTCGGCAGATGCCCGTGGTGGTGGTATCAGCGATCAGTAAGTTGACCTGTTTATCTAAAAAACAATCCAATTCGAACCAGCGCGATAAATAGGGCGTTAAACCGGATTTTTCATAACGGGGTAATAAATATTGCAGCTCTTTAATTAAGGTTGCACTTAATAAGTTTCGATCCACTCCCGTTGGCATTAATGTATTCAAATCAACCCAGGGTTGATCTATTAATTTCGCCTGCTCAGGCGGCATTTTGATATTAATACCTATGCCGATCACGCAGTGGCAAGTGGCCGTTGCCTGGGCATTTAACTCAATTAAAATACCCGCCAATTTTTTGCCCTGATAATAAAGATCGTTTGGCCATTTTAATGAAATACCCTGTATGCCCATTTTTTCCAGGGCATTAACCGCTGCGATCCCCACCAGCAAACTCAGCCCGGATATTTTGTCTAGACCCGAATCGAAGCGCCAATAAAATGAAAAGTACAGATGAGAAGCAAAGGGTGAGACCCAGGTGCGCCCTCGTCTTCCTCTTCCAGCTAACTGATATTCAGCAATGCAGGTTTGACCATTTTCTAAATTAGGAATTTGATCTAATAAACATTGATTGGTCGAATCAACAATTTGCTCAACTGTTACATTTTCATTGCCGCAAAGTCGGCGAATTTTCTGCTCATCCAATAAATTGATCACTGTTGCGCTTTGATAACCACGGCCGGGAACTTTATAAATATCTAAGCCAATCCCCTGTAACCCTTTTATATAGTTATTGACAGAAGTGCGAGAAACACCTAAAAGTTCGCCAATTTTTTCACCCGAATGAAACTCACCATCGGCAAGTAACTTAAGTAGAATATTACCCTGTTCATTCAGTTCTGACATTTATTAACCGCCTCAGTTAAGTTGCTTTCGCCCGTCGCGCAGATAAAGCGTACTTCGTGCTCTAAGTTTATATTAAATTTGTCTTTTACCCTTGCTCGCACCAAATTTGCCAGTTGAATAACATCTTTAGCAGAGGCGTTGTTTTGATTAATTAAGACCAGGGCTTGCTGCTGATGCACTGCCGCGCCGCCAATATGAGTGCCTTTTAGTTTTGCCTGCTCGATCAGCCACCCCGCCGCTAATTTTACCTGTCCACCGTGCTGCGGGTAATGCGGCATGTGCGGATATAAAGCCAGTAACTGTTCAGCTTGTGCCGCTGTTACTAAAGGATTTTTAAAGAAACTGCCGGCATTTCCCAACTGCGCCGGATCGGGTAATTTTTCACTGCGAATTTGACACACAGATTCAAAAATCTGTTTTGCGCTCATTACTTGAGCAGATTCGGCTGCATTTTTCAGTCGCCCATATTGATTATGCGGCTGCCAGTCCTTGGTTAATTTAAGGGTAACGGTAGTAATTAATGCATCCTGCATTTTGGCGGTTTTAAAAATACTGTCGCGATAGGCAAATAAACACTCTTTTGCGCTTAAACG
The DNA here is from genome assembly GCA_047632875.1 of Psychromonas sp. GTDB lineage: Bacteria > Pseudomonadota > Gammaproteobacteria > Enterobacterales > Psychromonadaceae > Psychromonas. The sequence goes on from JBLIEH010000228.1 coordinate 2,508, forward strand.
CTGTAATAATCCCGAATTCAAATCAAGGTATTCAACGGATTCGCAAAAATCTTTAAATTCTGTGCCATAGGCGCCGATATTTTGTACCGGTGCGGCGCCAACAACTCCGGGGATCAAGGCTAAGTTTTCCAGTCCATCGATGCCTTTGTTGATGCAGTCGGCGACTAGCTTATGCCAATTCTCTCCCGCTGCGACTTCTAATAAAAAATGAGCATCGGATTCAATTATTTCGACACCCGACAGATCAACCTTGATCACTAAGCCGGAGAAATCTTCACAGAATAAGATATTGCTGCCACCGCCTAAAATTAATACCGGTTTATTTTCTGCGCGGGTGGTTTTCACCAAGGCTAATAGTTCGGGGATCTGTTTAAGGTTGTTAAAATGAAATAATATCTGAGCTTTAACATCAATAGAAAAAGTATTAAAAGCCTTGAGAGAAGTATTAGTTTCGATCATCATTATTCCGCTATGTGAAGTGTAAACTCTATAGTTACGGAGTTTACCTTATCCCTTGTCTGCAGACAAAATACGCACAGCACAATGATAACTCAGGAGCGCTCATGCAGGATTAAAATATCCAATTTATCGTATTAGATAAACGACAGTATCCCTTGGTAAATCAATTTTATAAACAAGTTTACAAAAAAGGTACCGCCCGCAAGTATGAGTTGGTATTTATTTTAAAGGATAAAACGATTCTTTGCAGTGCCAAATTGAAAAGCCTGGATGGACAGTTGTGATTAACTGGTGTCGCGAGCGCACCAGAAGTGCGCGGCAAGGGTTACGCTGCGCACTTAATCAAACAAATACTCGCGCTGCAAAGCGCATCGCTTTATTGTTTCCCCTACCGCTATCTTGTCGATTTTTATTGTCAGCTTGGATTTGTGCAGCAGCAAGCAGAGCAAACGCCGGCTGCTATCCAAAAACAGTTTGCCCGCTATAACCACCAACAAACCTTATTATTAATGTGCTACCCGGTTAATAAAAGCCTGGCCCAGCCGTAAGTCCTGTATAAAAACAACTGCCCGGCAGGAGCCTGCATTAATAAGTTTTACTCTTGATCAAACAGATAAAGTAATGATTGATAACCCTGCTCGGCCATATCTTCAAGTGCAATAAAACGCAGTGAGGCAGAATTGATACAATAACGTAATCCG
>JBLIEH010000229.1:0-3615 GCA_047632875.1 Psychromonas sp.
TGAGTTTTGAGATATCTATTCTGTCAGAATTGCAGCCTTTAGAAAATAATGGTGAGCGGGCGTTACTTCATCAATTACAGGTTGGTATTGATGGCTTATTATTAAAAAACTCATACCACAGCGCGATATTTTTATCCTCGGTATAACAATCTTTAAAATTAGCTGCAGAGTTTGTGGACGCATTAAAACAAAAAGGTGGCCCCAGAATTATTGGCATGTGGATATCAAAATATTTCGCTTTGAGGCCTTTGTAATTGGAGGTGCACAGAACAAGTGCAGGTAATATAAACAGTTTAGTATCTCTTTATTGAGCATTCATTTAAACTTATAGCCATTTTGTTGTTAACTTGGTTGTTCACTCTTCTATGCTTAATTCTCAATCAGGCACTGCATCACAATTAGTTTCAAAAAAAAACTTTCTGCATATTTTTTCAATTGTTTTTTTACCTATGTTGTTGGCTGCCGTTGATCAAACGTTATTGGCCACGGCCACACCCTCTATTGTCAATGAATTAGGCGGCATGCATTTATCCTCTTGGATCATTATTGGTTATTTACTGGCAACGGCAGCCTCGGTGCCCATTTATGGTTGGTTAGGGGATCGTTTCAGCCGCCGTAATATGCTGATTGTCGCTTTAATTATTTTTTCACTTGGTTCAATTATTTCTGCATTGGCGCAATCGATGCCGGTATTGGTCTTGGGGCGGATAATACAAGGTCTCGGTGGCGGGGGATTGATGAGTTTATCTCAGGCATTAATTGGTGAATTTGTTCCTCCTCGTCAACGCGCCAGATTTCAGGGGTATTTTGCTTCATTATTTGCTGTTGCCAGTATTGGAGGTCCGGTGATCGGAGGTTTCGTTGTTACTTACCTTTCGTGGCCGTGGTTATTTTGGGTAAACATTCCGATTGCTCTCTTTGCTGTTTCTCGTTTGATGTCTTTAACCACGACAAAATCAACACACAATAAAGTGGAAATTGACTGGACTGGGCTTATCTTATTTCCAATCATGATGACCACCCTTATTTATTGGTTAACTGCGGGTGGTCATGGATTTGCATGGCTGTCTTTAGAAAGTGTCATCGTTATTGGCGCTTTTATGGTGCTGACTATTGTCTTTTTAATCCAACAAAAAAAAGCGATTCACTCTTTTTTACCGCTAACATTGTTATACAAAAAAGAAATTTACATTCCATTGACCTCCACTTTTTTATTTGCAGCCTGCTTATTCGCATTAATTTTCTTTTTACCCATTTATCTGCAAATTGGCTTTGGCGCAAATGCATCAACTTCTGGTTTGTTATTATTACCGCTCACCGTAGGCACTATTACTGGCGCTTATACTACAGGTAGAATAATTCACAAAACGGGGGTGCCGAAGTGGATCCCTGTGATTGGCATGAGCATTACTACGGTCGCTTTTCTGTTATTAGGCATACTGCCGCCTGTGCCCGCGTTGATCGCCGGATTAGGTTTTTTCTGCGGTATAGGACTAGGAACGGTAATGCCTTCTACGCAGCTATTAATTCAATCACTCGCTGGTAAGGAAAATTTAGGACGAATCACTTCCATGGCATCACTGTCCCGATCGCTTGGTGCATCAATGGGAACCGCGCTGTTTGGTGCTTTGATTTATGCGTTAATTCCAAATTTTAGTGAGAATTCGAGCATCGAATTTTTATTAAACAGTCCACGGGAACATATTATTAATGCTTTTCAAATAGGATTTCTGGTTGCGGCGATAATCGCTTTTTGCTGTGCTATTAATGCCGCTCTGGCACCCAGAATCTCTTTGTATGATTTAGAAGATAAGTGGTAACGTAAGGAAGTGAAATTATATCGCCGCTATCAATATCAAGTTGCGCTATGGCCAGTCCGGTATAACGCAATATCCTCTGCAAAAATGCACAAAAAAGGTCAGCAGACTCTAACCTGTTCTTTTTTTTAGTTATCTGCTTCTAGTTGAAAAGTAATTAGAAGAAGCTAAACTTTAAACTATCTATAACCAAATCGCCTCAAAATGCACTAATTAGCAAGTTGAGAATGATCAGATCCTAGACAGAAGCTTGAACCGCAAGCTTTTAAATACAACTCTCTGAAAACGAAGATTATCGACTTAGCCTTAGGGAGCTCTGCCCGAAACCCAGCACTGCGCTGCACTAGTTGAAAAGGATTAAAGCATTCTTATCACATGACGCCTTGTGCTGGCATCTTGGCTAAGTCCTGACGTTGCATCTTGGATTGGTTTGGATACATTAAACTCGGATCACTTGTGATTAAATTAGGGGACGATATTATGAAGGCGCAGAGTCTAACGATTACCGATAACCGCACGGGTAAAAGCTACGAAATTCCTATTCAGTATGGCACTTATCCAAACTACGGTGCGTCCATTAGTGCGCTTGACCTTCGGAATATAAAAGCATCTGAACAAGACTTTGGCCTGTTAACCTATGATCCGGGTTATACAAATACCGCCTCCTGCAAAAGTAGTGTGACATTTCTCGATGGCGAAAAGGGGATTCTTCGATATAGAGGTTATTCCATTGAGCAATTAGCAGAAAAAAGTACCTATTTGGAAACCGCCTACCTGATATTAAATGGCGAGTTACCGAACCAAACTCAGTTAGCTGGCTGGCATAACGACGTTATCGAGCATACTTTTGTACATGAAAATATCAAAAAGTTGATCGATAGTTTTTGTCATGATGCGCACCCAATGGGCACCCTGGTCGGTACAGTGGGGGCGTTATCAACGTTTTACCCTGATGCTAAAAATATTCATGATCAAGATAGTCGGAACAGGCAAATTTGGCGTTTAATTGCTAAAATGCCGACTCTTGCAGCCTTTGCTTATCGCCATAGCATGGGTCTGCCCTATGTTTATCCGGATCAGGATTTGTCTTACGTTGGCAATTTCATGAATATGTTATGGAAAAAAAGTGAATTAAAATACCAGCCAAATCCTATTTTAGAAAAAGCCCTTGATGTACTTTTTATTCTGCATGCGGATCATGAGCAGAACTGCAGTACTAGCGTGATGCGTGCGGTGGGTAGTTCTTACAGCGATCCTTTCTCAGCGACCTCCTCGGCAATAGCGGCTCTTTACGGGCCATTACATGGCGGTGCGAACGAAGCTGTATTACATATGTTAGCGGAGATCGGCTCAGTTGATCGTGTTCCTGAGTTTATTAAGACGGTAAAATCCGGAGAAGTGAACCGTTTGATGGGATTTGGCCATCGTGTCTATAAACAGTATGATCCGCGCGCAAAGATCTGCAAAAAATTGGCAAATGATGTTTTTTCTGTAACAGGTGTAAATCCGCTATTGGCTATTGCCTTGGAACTGGAGAGAGTTGCACTGCAGGATGACTATTTTATCTCCCGCCATCTCTACCCTAACGTTGATTTTTATTCTGGTTTGATTTATCAGGCGATGGGCTTCCCCGTCGGTATGTTCCCCGTCCTGTTTGCCATTGCGCGTAATGCAGGCTGGTTGGCGCAATGGCAGGAATTTCTGCTCGACCCTGATCACAAAATAGCCCGGCCCAGACAAATTTACTGTGGCAATGAAGTGCGAGACTATATCGCACTGGATAAGCGTTAACAGCCTA
>JBLIEH010000230.1:0-3596 GCA_047632875.1 Psychromonas sp.
TTACCAATAGGTTGTCGTTTGGGGCCTCGCTGCCCGCGGGCGCAAAGAACCTGCGTGCAAAATCCTGATACCTTAAATTATAAAGGGCATATGATCCAGTGCCATTACCCAACCTTAGATGAAAAAACAACATGACAGTACTTCTGCGCGTAGATAATTTATATAAACAATATAAAGGTAGTAAGTTTTTTTTATCCACGGGCTTTCGTAACGCGGTAGGGCCAATAAATTTCACCCTTGAGCGAGGAAAAACGTTAACTATTATTGGTGAAAATAGCTCCGGAAAAAGCACCCTGGTAAAGATGATCGCAGGCGTTATTCCAAGTACTTCCGGTGATATTTATATCAATGGGCATCCCCTTTCGAGCATGTCACGACAAGATAGATGCAAAGCGGTTCGTATGATATTTCAGGATCCAAAAGTGTCTCTCAACCCTAAAGCGACTATCGGGAAAATATTATCCGCGCCACTCGACTTAAACACCGATTTAACGGCGGAACAACGACACCAGCAGATCATTTCAACATTAGAATTGGTTGGTTTATTACCCGATTACCTGCAATTTTACCCGAATATGTTATCCGCGGTTCAACAACATCAAGTTGCCATCGCACGAGCAATGGTCTTAAATCCTGATGTCGTTATCGCAGATTCAATTTTATCAACCTTAGATATCTCTCTCGGTTTCAAAATAGTGAATATTTTATTAGATATACAAGAAAAAAAAGGGGTTAGTTTTATATTTATTGCGCATCATATGCACTTGGTGCGTCATATCAGCGATCACGTTATTGTTATGCAAAAAGGGATCATAGTTGAGAACGATACAACGGATAATATATTCAATTCACCTCAAAAACGGATCACAAAAAATTTACTAAAAAGTCAGCAGGCTGACTATAGGAAATGAATTTTTTTATTAGCTAACCAATGTTTTGCATATTAAAATCAACGGGTTTATATATAAAATGTTATTATATTGCAGTTCAGTTTAGAATAGTCGGATAAGGATATACTAGTGTTCATAAAATCATGGAGTCCATTTGAATGAACAATTATAAAAAAACGATGTGGGTAAGTTATTTATTTACATTTTTATCAGCAGTGGTTATTACTTTAGTTATGAAAGTTGTTTTCAGCCCGCTTCTTTCTGAACAGCAGGCAGAGCTGATACAAAAACTAAGTTTAGATGAAACGCCCCTGTTACTGAATGAATCGGCATTAAGCCGCTTAGTTGAGCAAAATCAGTTTGCTTATATTAAGGTGACTAACCATCAGTTAATCCTTCCATTGATTTATGAAGGCAAACAGGCCGTTGCGATCAGCCGATTTTTATTTTCCATGCCTTCAACATTTGTCAGCTCCGAAAATAACAAACAGTTAATTGAGTTTAAGTCTAAAAATAAGGTTCTACTCGGACTGTTGCAAAATATTCTTTTTGCCATCTATAGCACACTGATCATTGCCTCAACATTAATATGCTTTAATTTCCATCGCCTGTATAAAAATATTGAGACAGCCCTTATTAGCGAAATATCTGAGACAGCGGCGCTGCCGGGTCCCTATACTGAGGTTTCTGCCTTATTAAATGATCAAAAGATATCATTCCAAAAAAGATTAAATGAACAGCAGAAAAACATCACAGGATTAACCCAGCAAGCAAACACTGACAATCTCACCGGCGTTAATAACAGAAGTGCATTTCGCAAAACCTTAACCGAAATTTTAAGTGCAGAAAGCGGGCAAAAACACGCCATTTTATCCATTATCAGAGCAAGTGAATTACTGGCAATAAACTCTCAGCAGGGTTTCCAGCAGGGTGATTTATACCTTGAAAATCTCACTTCAATTATACTCAAAGTCACCTCTCCCTATAAAAATATTTCGGTTTTCCGGATCAGCGGTTCCGATTTTGCGTGGATAGCACCGGGGATGAACGTCAGCGAAGCGCAACGAGTCGCACAGGACTTAAAGATTCAATTTGACCAATATCAAGCTCAGCATGAACTCGACAGTATCGCCTATAATGGCATATCATCCTTCATGTCTGGACAGCAGCCCGAACAAGTGTTGGCACGAACAGATTTAGCATTGGCAAAAGCACAGGCTGAGGGCGTTAATAGCTGGGTATTTCAACAGAGCAATGATAATGGCAACCAATTTGGACAGCAGCAATGGCGGCTTGTGGTCGAAAGCATTATCGCCAAAAAAGGCATCACATTATTACACCAACCTATTTTGGCACTGCATTCTGAAATGGAAGGTTATGAGGAAATTTTCACCCGATTCCTGTCGGATGATGGTGGTGTGATACCCGCTGACACTGTCTTTGCAATGGCTCAACGTGTTGATATGATAATTAAACTTGAGCAATTAATTATAGAAAAAGTAATAAGCCAATGCCGCTATAAAACTAACCAAGACAGCCGTTGGGGGATTAATATAACCAGCACTGCTATCCAGAACAGTAGTTTTGTTGTGTGGTTAGAAAGGTTATTAACACGCGAATCTAAAGTAGCTGCATCACTCATTTTCGAAATGCAGGAAGAATTACTTGATTGTAATCTTGTTTCAAGTAAACGGGTTTTTGATATGCTCAGACGCAACGGAACACGATCTGCAATTAGTAACTTTGGTAAAGGAATAGGTTCATTTAGCCTATTAAGGACTCTTACGCCTGATTTTGTTAAAATTGATTCAAGTTTATTAAATAATCTTGAACATGACAATGCGAATCAACAATTTGTAAGGATGATTATAGATGTTGCGCACCGAATGCAGTGCCGTGTTATCGCCGAAGGTGTTGAGTATTTAGCGCAAAGACAGATATTGGAGGCGATGCATATAGATGGTATTCAAGGCTTCTTGATCGCGCGCCCGAGTGAATTAATAATCGCCCAACCGCGTGAACTAAAGCTAGAAAATTAGCATAACAATCAAAATAAATGTCCCGATGCGATTAAGTCGGGCTTTGCATCTGAAAAATTATTTTTGTACAATGCTCGCAAATCATCTGCTCTCTTTTTCAAGGTTTATTCATGTCAGACGTACTTTCAAAAAAACAACAGTTCTCACTAAAAAAACTGAACAAATCTTTACGCAGATCAACAGGTCAAGCTATCTCTGATTACAATATGATCGAAGACGGTGACCGGGTGATGGTTTGCTTGTCGGGGGGGAAAGATAGTTTTACCATGCTTGATATCTTACTTGAGTTACGCGGGGCTGCACCCATACATTTTGATATCATTGCTGTAAACCTGGATCAAAAACAACCTGATTTCCCCGAACACATCCTGCCAGAATATTTACAGAAATTAGGTGTTGATTACAAAATAGTAGAGGAAGACACCTACAGTATTGTGCAAGACAAAATTCCGGAAGGTAAAACCACCTGTAGTTTATGTTCACGTTTAAGACGCGGCATTTTATACCGGACGGCTAAAGAATTAGGGGCCACTAAAATTGCGCTTGGACATCATAGAGATGATTTATTAGCAACCATGATGTTAAATATGTTTTTTGGCGGTAAATTAAAATCTATGCCGGCAAAACTGGTCTCTGATAACGGTGAACACGTGGTTATCCGCCCGTT
>JBLIEH010000231.1:0-3587 GCA_047632875.1 Psychromonas sp.
TTTTGTAAAATATAACTATTCCGGCAATGAATAACAAAAACATGGCCAGACTTGAACCGTACTTTTTAATATTCGAGGCAAATCTATTCGGCATTATTTCAGTCATAAACTACTTCTGATTAATCTTTGTTTAAAAAACGGAGGGTAAGGTCGTTGAGTTCTTTTGCGTGCGTCGCAGGAGTAAAATGAACTGCAGCTGCTATTACTTTTAACGGGCATTCAGCAAAGGTTTTACCCTATTTGTAGCGTGCGCCAGGGCAAAGAATCATCAATCTCCCAGTATATATCATACCGGTAAATTAATTTTCTCGAGCATCTGTCAGTCATCAAGGGTGCAGTAGACCATTATTTTTTTATCTTTTTTCCCGTTACGGATAGTTATCAGCAGCCTTTGTCCGGCATCGATTCCAGTTCTGCTTTCCCTACATTTCATATCCTTTTAAAACAATAGATTAAAAAGTGAAATTTTTCACAAATTTATAAAAAGAGACAGCTTCAACGCCCGCGTAAGACGCGCGAGGTATGGCCACCGCCTTTAACGAATTGGGTATAGATAAATCAAGGCTGCTTATCAAAGACTTTCACATCGTCAGGAATTTGATACCAGTCTTGTTTTTCACTCACCCAAATATGAAGCGTTGGATTTATGATCCTTGTATCAGATAAGTTACTTATTTTTAGTTTTACTTTTTCGGGTTCACTGGGATTAAAATGGTAGAGTCTATTGCCGCAACAAGGGCAGAATTTCGCGATGCTAATATTACCGCTATCAGCTACCCGGCTCCATTCACTCATTTTGCCTTTGAATTTTACATTATCTGAATGAACCATTGCGGTAATACTAAATGCACTAGTAGATAATTTTTGGCATGCTTTGCAATGACAAGCGACAATCATTGTTGGTGACTCTAAAAGCTCGTAAGTGACATTACCACATTGGCACGCCCCTTTAATCGGATATTCAATCTCTTTCATTATTATCTCCCAACAAGTAAGAACAGCTCACGGGGCTGTATAATTTCTCATTTTCAGCCAGTTTATTTAAAATAAATAACCACAATAAATTACATCTGTTTGCTGTTCAATTAATTATACTATTATTATTCAGCAGATATTAAGACAGAAAAACCGTCATTCCGCTTATTGGCAGGAGTGTTGATAAAACAGCTTATGCCTTAACGACATAAGCTGTTTTTTATTCAGGAGGAATAAGTTAACAGTTTGCAGTGGCACAATGGCAGACACATTGCTAAACAAATACGCCATTGTGCTATACAAAAAAGGGCGATGCAAAAAATCAGCGGCGCTTTATTCCGCCAGTGTTTTAGACGCACCAAATACTTCATAGAAGATATTTTCATCCGCTACTTGTAAGGTTTTTAACTGTTTATAGACGGCTTTCATCATCGCAAGCGGCCCGCAAAGATAAAATTCGGCACTGTTCAGCGGTAAATCTGCTTTTAATAAATCCATATTAATAAGCCCCTGATAATGATTATCTGCCGGCTCAGCGGGAGCCTGCTCATAAAAAATATGCGCTGTTACCTGCTCCGTCTCGGCCATATTATTAAGCTTTTCTTTATAAGCATGATGTTCGCTGTCCAGAGCGCCATGCACAAAATGAACCTCCCGGGAGCTATCTGATACTAAGGTTTCAAGCATCGCCTGCATCGGGGTAATACCCACACCGCCACTTATCAGTACCACCGGATTACTGCTTTCCTGTAAATAAAACTCGCCAAAGGGATTACTTAGATTCACCGTATCGCCAACATTAACACTGTCGTGCAGATAGTTTGAAATCACTCCCTCACCATGCGGACTCTGCTCTTTTTTTACCGATATCCGGTAGCTGTTTTTATTGTATGCACTGGATAGGCTGTATTGACGAATTTGATGGTTTTCAGCCCCCACCGGGTGCATATGAACGGCAATAAACTGTCCTGGAACAAAGTCAGAAATGGCCAAACCGTCATTCGGTCTTAAATAAAACGAGGTAATTAAAGGCGTTTCAATCACCTTATCCACTACTGTAAATTCGCGCGTGCCGCTCCAGCCGCCCTGCTGCTGTGCTTTTTCATTGTAAAGAACCTGTTCTCGATTAATGAAAACATCGGCTAAAATAGCGTAACCTTTTGTCCAGGCATCAATCACTGACTGCGGAGGCTGAAGAATTTCGTCAATTGCCTGTAATAATGCGCTGCCGACTAACGGATAATGTTCACTTTTAATGCCCAGGCTTGCGTGTTTTTGCGCAATACGCTCTACATCCCCTAGGATCACTTCAAGATTATCGACATATTTTGCAAAGGCATAAACAGCCGTTGCTAACGCGGCTTTCTGATTACCACTTTTCTGATTGGTCATATTAAATATATGACTTAATTCCGGGTGAGACTGAAAGAGAATCTGATAAAACCGCCCGGTAATATCTTCTCCGTATTGTGCGAGTGCCGGTGCGCTGTCTTTAATTATATTAATTTCAGTTTGCGTTAACATGCGATCCCCTTAATGTGCATTTAAAATACTTCTTATGTGTTAAGATGCATCTTAAATACATATTTACTAAGATGCAAATAAAAGCTTAGTGCTGTAATACCAGTTCCACTCATGAGGAGATCTATTTCAGCCCGGGGAAAAATCATAAAGATAAGATAGATTACAGTAACTAGTTGTTTTGATTATACAAAATCGTAGGGAATGATTTTGAACAACTTTAGCTGGTCACGCAGTGGTGAATAACAGGATATTATGAATAAAATTAATAACAAATACTGAAGCACAGTTTATATCTGGCTAGCATATTTTTTAACCCGCATAAATGAACAAAAAATTAATGGAGTTGATATAAGGCTCATAGCCTGAAGGAGTGATCAAAATGAGTAACTTAAGCTGCGGGTGGCGACGTTCTTCAACGTATTTTTTTTACTAGATGATTTTCTGCCGAGGCGGTAACGCGAGTGAAAATAAGAAAAGGTGTGAGACAGCCGGCACCTTATTCTTATTTTTTATCTGGGGTTGCGGCTATTTATTTCGCCTCGTTAACCATCTCTATGGTCTTTTCCTCGACCTCTTTGGCGACTTGAACTAACGCGGCATCCTGAGAGAGTGCCGACAGCATTTGCACTGGTTTAATAAGACCTATCTTGGTTTTACCTTTCTCCGTAAAAACCGAAATACGACACGGCAATGCCATGTTTAGGCGCATATCAACGGACAGGACTTTTGCAGCCTGCACTGGATTGCAGACCTCAAAAACCTGACACTGCTCATCAAATGAAATTCCTTTACTGCGCAGGGTTTCCCCCAAGTCGTGGACATGCAGCACCCCAAAGCCGTGCCGTTTAACGGCAGCATCAAGGTCTAGCGAGACTTGTTCGAATGATTTACCGGTTTCCACTATATAGTACATAGGTCATCTCCATCTTTATGGTTGAATATAACGGGCATGTTGAATTTCTCATTTTAAACCTGTTTATTTAAAATAAAAACCATATTAATTTGATCTTCAATGGATTGATTTTTTAATAACGGCTTAATAAAATTTAGCCCTATAGTCAGGATGATTGATTAGCAGGCTTACGCCT
>JBLIEH010000232.1:0-3581 GCA_047632875.1 Psychromonas sp.
TTCTGAAACAAGGGGTATGGGCAGTTAATTTAAGCGGTAACTCAGATTCATCATAGATCATATCCCGACTCATATTAGTCAGCGGGACTTCAGCCGTTGGGATAAGTGACATCCCAATGCCTTCTTCAGTTGCCGGTTTGGTATTAAACAGATCATCACCAAATTTAGGCAGCTGCCCGGTACCGTATAAACTGTCGGCATTGACCAGGTAAGGGACATACAGCTCAGTATAACCATGCTGTTCCGTATGAAGATCTAACATATACTGCGCTAAAGAGCGGTGTAATTTAGCGATTTGACCGCGCATCACAATAAAACGTGAACCACTGATTTTTACCGCCGATTTGAAATCTAAACCGCCTAAAGCTTCGCCCAAATCAACATGATCTTTGACTTCAAAATCAAATTTTTTCGGCTCACCCCATTTTAATATTTCTACATTTTCACTTTCATCTTTACCAATAGGTGCAGATTCATGGGGTAAATTGGGCATATTGTATGCGAGGCTTTTAATCTGCTCCGCTAATAATGCAAAATCTTCTTTAGCACGCTCTAAATCTTCGCCTAATACCCCCATTTCAATGCGCAGCAGGCTAATATCTTCACCACGTTTTGCAGCCTGGCCAATTTCTTTGGAACGACTATTACGCTCAGCCTGCAAAGTTTCAGTAGTGATCTGCAGAATTTTCCTTTTTTCTTCTAGTTGATTTAATAATTCAACATCTAAAGTATATCCACGAGAAGCTAATCGTAATGCAGTTTGTTCTATATCGTTACGTAAAAATTTTGGATCTAACATGCTTCTTCCTAACTTTTTAAGACTAATAATGTGCCAACATATGCGGCGAAAAGACAGACAACAACATTTAATGCGATATTTAAGATCGCTTTTAATAATTCACCCTGCTGTAATAGCAGTAAATTATCCATTGAAAACGTTGAAAAGGTTGTTAATGCACCTAAAAACCCGACGCCTATTAACGGCCACCAGGGTGATGCTGGAATGGTTTCTTGTTGAACAAGTTGAAAAATACAACCCATAATCAACGAGCCAATGATATTGACCGAGAGTGTAGCAAAAGGAAAACTTTTTCCAAAGAGGCTTATCACTCCAATGCCGATTAAATAGCGTAATGTAGCCCCAATTGCTCCACCACTGGCCACCAATGCTAAATTTATAACCATACTATTCATAAAAATGATTCATACCTTGTGTCTGCTGCACTATAAACGACCTACAAAAAATCACCATGATAAGCAATTTAATTACTGATAACGTTTATTATTACTTTGTCGGTTTAGTTGATCTAAATAATCAAGCTTAGCGGAAATTTGCTTTTCAAAACCCCTATCCGTTGGCTGATAGAACTTAGTGTCTTGTATCTCTTCTGGCAGGTAGACTTCCCCGGCCGCAAATGCTCCGTCTTCGTCATGCGCATAACGATAACCTAAACTGTGGTTTAGTTCCTTCATTAATTTAGTCGGCGCATTACGCAGATGTAATGGTACTTCATATTCCGGAAAATCTTTAACAGCTTGTTTAGCGTTGGAAAATGCAATATAGACCGCATTACTTTTAGGGGCACTGGCGCAGTAGGCAATTGCCTGGGCGATTGCCCGCTCGCCTTCATAGGGTCCGACGCGCGCAAAACAATCCCAAGCATTAATCGCAATTTGCATCGCCCGCGGATCCGCATTGCCGATATCTTCCGATGCAATCGCTAATAACCTGCGCGCCACATAAAGCGGATCACATCCACCAGCGAGCATACGCGCATACCAATACAGTGCCCCATCGGGATCTGAACCACGCACTGATTTATGAAAAGCCGATATCAAATCGTAAAAAAGATCCCCATTTTTATCAAAGCTAACTCCTTCACGGCCGGCAATCTCCTTCAATAAATCCAGATTGATTGATAAACTTTGCTCAGAATCAATAGCCATATCGGCCAATAATTCAAGATAATTCAAGGCTTTTCTGGCGTCACCCTGTACAAGCTGCGCTAATTTTTCTTTTACATCACCAACGAATTGAATGTTTTTATCGGCGAGTCCTTCGACTGAAGCACAAGCTTGATCAATAACAGCGATTATTTCAGCTTCAGTGAGTTTTTTTAATAAATAAATTCTCGCTCTGGATAACAGTGCATTATTGAGCTCAAAGGAAGGATTTTCCGTCGTTGCTCCAATAAATAAAATGGTGCCATCTTCGATATAGGGTAAAAAAGCATCCTGCTGGCCCTTGTTAAAACGATGCACCTCATCAACAAACAGCAAGGTACGAGTACCAATAGTTCGATTTTGCTGAGCAATTTCAATCGCAGCACGTATCTCTTTAATGCCCGAGGTTACCGCTGAAAGACGCTCTACATGCGCATCACAGTAGGCAGCTATTAATTCTGCTAAGGTGGTTTTACCCGTCCCGGGTGGCCCCCACAGGATCATGGAGTGCGCGGCACCGTTTTCCAGCGCATTACGTAAGGGTTTACCAGCCCCGATAATATGTGCTTGCCCAATGTAATCTGCAAAAACTTTTGGCCGCATTCGCGCCGCTAATGGCTGAAAATCGTTATTAAATTCAAAAAGATCTTTCATTAACGTTGATCGTCTATTTCAACGCCCACGGGAATATTAAAATCAAAAAATCCTTGCGACCAGGGTTTAGCTAAGGTTTTATGAGCCAGTTTAAACTCACTGCGTTGTCCCAGCTCTTCAATAGCCACAAATTTACTCACCTGACCTAATTTATTAAATTCAAATATAAAAGATCTTTTCTGAACGCTGCCGGAAATATTCTTTACTTTGAATTGATCATTAATTTTTGTTACCTGATAGTTCGCCCATTGCGACTCATTCGCCCCGGAAAGCAGTATAAAGGGGGTACCTTGTATTGCGTCACTTAAGTTAAGCAGAGTGACCTGTTCAATAAAGGGACTGTACATCCACATGGTTTGACCATCTGAGACAATTAACTCCTCTTCCGGAGTAATCACTTCCCAGCGAAATTTACCCGGACGCGAAATGGCTAACCTGCCCCGACTATCATCTAATATTTTGCCTTCCGGACTGCTCACTTGTTGTGAAAACTCAGCATTAATAACACTGAATTTGGCTAATTTTTCTTTTAATAATTCAGCGTCTGTCGCTGCCGAAACGGCAGATGACAACACTGAGCTTAACAACATGGAAATGATAACAACCATTTTTTTCATAAATCAATCCTTAACGGGGGACGGTGCGAGAACATCGCGATTACTATTGGCACCTGATGGTGCACTGATCACACCTTGTGCTTGAAGTTGATCCACCAAACGCGCTGAGCGATTGTAACCAATTCTAAATTTACGCTGAATACTGGATATTGATACTTTACGAGTTTCAGTAATAAATTCAACTACTTCATCAAATAATGCATCGATCTCGCTATCACCATCAGCTTCCTCACCAGGTAGTAGCATATCTAAGGTATTATCTCCATCGATGATTTCCTGTACATAATTCGGCTCACCGCGTTTTTTCCAATCGGCCACAACGCGATGGACTTCATGGTCATCAACAAAGGCCCCATGTACACGAAT
>JBLIEH010000233.1:0-3577 GCA_047632875.1 Psychromonas sp.
TATTTTACGTTTATTTTTGACATTCCCCTAAGGGGAGGGACTATCATTCTTGTATATGACCTAATGTTGCAATTTTATGAAACGAATTTTCAGTAGTCTCTTAATATTACCATTAATTTTTATCGCAGTTTTTTCAGTGCAGGCTGAACGGGCAACTGAGCATTCGATGTCGGAAATTGAAAGTTGCTTGTGTAGTGAGATTGCTGATAATAGTGTGAATAACTCGTGCTCAATAGCCTCTGTTTTATTTTTCCCCTTTGAACGATTAAATTTTTCAAATGAAGCACTTTTTTTTGATCGTTTAGCCTTTGTTGACTATCAAGGTTACATACTTAGTCAACATAGCACGCGTCTCTTTCGACCTCCAATTGCCCATATTCTGACTTTATAATTTACGACAGAAACAACTTATTCTGAAAATTAAAAATGGACAATATTATGAATAAATTTAAAACGCTTATTATCACCCTTTCTCTATTTGCAGGCAGTGCATTTGCAACCGAAATGACCTTATACAAATCACCCTATTGCGGTTGTTGTAAAGCCTGGGCCAAACAAGTTGAAAAAGCGGGTTTTGAAATAACAGTGATCGAGCAAGCCAATAATAATCAACAGCACAAAGCTTATGGAATCACATCTGATCTTGCAGCTTGCCATACCGCAACAGTAGACGGGTATGTGCTGGAAGGGCACGTTCCGCTTGCTGATATCCAACGCTTATTAAAAGAGAGACCTGGAATTACAGGAATAGCTGTTCCGGGGATGCCGGCTTCAGCACTTGGAATGGATGTACCTGGCAATACGGACCCGTATCAAGTGATCGCTTTTAGAAAAGACGGGAAAACGATGGTGTATAACGAATATCATGTTTCCAATAAATAATAGTGGTTGAACGGGTTATTTCATATAAACAGCGCTTAGTGCGCTGTTTTTATTTGATAGGTGATTAAACATTAGCACTGAGTTTATTGAGCGCAGGAGAGGGTTAACTCTAACTGATTGAAATTAGTTAATAAAATAAAAACGCCAATCCGATCAATCCGACAGTGTCTGTTTTTCCTGTTTAATCCCGGGGCATTGGAATGAAGAGGGAGGTTGAAATAAAGTTACCAAAAATCACTTTAAAATTGGGCGAGAAAGATATCTTTTAGATCCTGTCTTACATACTGTAAGCCAGATCCGTAGAATCTAGCGAATTTACTCGCCCGGAATTTACATCTTTATTCCACTAATTTATTATAAATTGTAGCAAACAACCAGCCGATAACTCCGGCAGCGACTGACCAAATAAATATGCCTATTAGAAAACCGTATGTTGACATACGCCACCCCATTGAAGCGTAATGTTCATCGAACATATGGCCTGGTATTCCATTCATCATTTGCGACATCATCATTAGTAATAAGCTTGCAATAAAACCGATAATAAAAAACGTAGCGATGCAGGCTAAAGCGAATTTTTTTGCATGTAATTCCATTGTTATTTCTCCGAATATCCGTCAAATAAACCTTAAAGGTAACTTTAGGTCTGAAATCACCCTTTTTCTCGATATAGGGTTAGCATTGTTATGCTGCCCAGTTTCTTTACGCGCTGATCTGGCATTGCTGGTTTGTAATCATCATATCGCTTCTCTATTCAGCTTTATTATTCAGGCATGCTCTGTGCCTGCCCAAACTGGGCGGTAAATTTCCTGTTAATAAATAACCTTGTGGATCACGCAATAATATTCCCCTAGTTATTCCTCTGCTTCGATTATTTTAAATTCAGATTCTTGAATGGCTTGCTTGGTATGTATCCAAAACAATTCATCAACAGGCGTGATACTCACTAAACCTTCGTCTTCTGTATTGGTATATGCCGCATTAATAATTATCTTGGCTACGTTAGTGGCGCATTTATCACTGGTGTAAATGTCCATTTGAATATGAGGAGAGAGAGTGTTTTTATTGTAGGTATCAACATAAGCTCCGCGTCCCTCTGTTTTATGAATGGTATATCCCGTGATTAAGTGATTACGCAGAGCTTCCTCTACATTACTCAGTCTTAATTCAACAAATATAGCTGTTACTTTTTTTAACGACATCAGTTACCTCTCTCGACTTTTAAAGTGTCAGGGTATAAGTCATAACCTGCTATACAGATTGTAGTTCAATCTGCTCATTCAATTGCAATTAAGGCAGATGCGAAGATGCTGTGTAAAATGCCTGAGATGCAGCAGCCATATTTTAATACGCTAAGTATTAAAAAGGGGAATGGGTCGTATTTAATAAGTGAAAATGTTTCTTAAAATAATGCACTTTTAATATACCGCTTATCTTTTTTTGGAGTATGCTTAGCGCATTAGTAGAGGGCGATAGGTGCTCTGCTGAATAGTTACACATTGAAGTGTGATGAAACACAACCAGTCAATATATCTAATTGTAATAAAGGATAAAATCATGGCTAAAGGACAAGATTCGCAAAAATCTGCGAAAAAGAAATCTGAAAAAACACTGAAAGAAAAACGCAATGAAAAACGGGATAAAAAGGCGGATAAAGGCAAAATTTAACTCTCAATAAATGCGTTTTTTTAAATAGATAAGGCCAATTAGTGATTTGCTAATTGGCCTTGATTTTTATAGTCATTTTTCAGCATTTTCAAATTTTTTTTAATCTAACCAGAAGCTTTTGCTTTTCTCCGGCAGGAAGCATTTACAATTTAGCTTTTCTCCCGGTCTAGGGGAAAGACAGCTTATTCCTTCTCTATTTTGATCATTTTAGCCTATTGCTTGCAATGCGAAGCATTAAAACCGATCATCCCTGCAGTTCTATTAACATTAAGTTATTAGTGAAAACCTTCTTAAATTATTTGGAGTATTCTATGCGGAAAAATTTAGTTCCTTCTGTTTGTATTGACGCTGTTTTTAGCGGTAAATCTTTTGAGGAAGCTTGTGCGCTAGTGAAAGAAGCTAATATCAGTCATATCGAATTTTGGGGCTGGTGGGACAAAGATCTTGGTAGCTTACAAGCAGCGCAGAATAAATACGGTTTAACAATAGCGGCTTGTTGTACCAAATTTATCAGTTTAGTTGAGCCTGCACTGCGTGATGATTATTTACAGGGATTGCAGGAATCTATTCAAGTGGCGCAGAAACTCGGTATCAAGGTGCTGATATCACAGGTCGGTGATTTTATTGAATCTAGACCGCGAGCTGAGCAGCAGCTAGCAATTATTGATGGCTTAAAAGCCGCCGCGCCTTTATTAGAAGCTGCAGATATCACCCTGGTAATAGAGCCCCTTAATGAACGGGTTGATCATGCCGGTTATTTTCTTGTTCGCAGCGATCAGGCTTTTGATATTGTTAAACAAGTCGCGAGTCCCAAGGTAAAAGTCTTATTTGATATTTATCATCAGCAGATAAGCGAAGGTGATGTGATCCGAAATATTGTTGCTGATATTGATTATATCGGCCACTTCCATGCGGCAGGTAATCCCGGTCGGAATGAATTACAAGGTGGCGAAATTAATTATCCACAGGTATTTTCCGCCATTCAAGAGACAAACTATATCGGTCATGTCGGCCTTGAATATTGGCC
>JBLIEH010000234.1:0-3517 GCA_047632875.1 Psychromonas sp.
GTCGTTTTGTGGATATTCAAGCGATTGATATGGCTTTTAGGTGTGTTTTCAAAGAATAATTTCACGTCATCATGTAGTGAACTTTGATTGCCTTTCAATGCTGATAAATAATCGCCTCCTTTTTCAATACGCCCAATAAAGGTCTTGTTCGGCGCTTGCTCAATTTTTAATTGATTAAAGTGTTGATTGACTCTTCTCAACGCCTTACGTAAGTGCCAGCGGGTTTTCGCTAACACAATGATGTCATCCATAAACCGGGTGATTTGATGCCTCTTTATAAGCGCCTTGATAAAATTTTTCATCACCGAGTAACGCATAATAATAAGGGTTATTTGCTCGCTTGCGTATAATGTAGCTGTCTAGTCGTTTCGCTTCTTCATACGACCCTTTGGCATGTAATAACATACTCAAATTAGCCATCGAGGTTAAATTATGATGGTTTAAACTTATCGCGTATCGGTAAGTGTCAATCGCACTTTGCTGATAACCATTAAAACGATATAAAATACCTAAGTTACCCCACGCAGAAAAAAATAGGATCGACTTGAGTGAGGGACTAACTAATTGGAGTGTAAATATCACTTCAATTAGTTAAATTTAATAGTTAAATTCAATAAAACCATACACTATAATAACCATTCTCATGATTATCTAATGCGTACTACAAATAATTACCTCTCACAACACAAAGAACAACTAAACAATATCAACCTTTTATAATTATTCATCTTTCTATTGCACCTCCTTTAGTTAATTTGTTTTTTTACAAAAATTAAATGAACCTAACCAATCAACGCTAACCAACTAAAAAATATACTTTTTTTGTTGCTATAATATTTGCATTTAGTTAAAGTGATAATTAATAATAATTTTTAATCCATAATAGGGACATTTAATGAAAGTAAAATTTTTACAGGCTAGCTTGTTAAGTCTAATGCTGTCTGTTTGCAATCTCGCTAATGCTAGCTTAGTAACGATGGCTACAGATCCAAATCAGTCAGGTTATTCTTGGGCTAATGAATCACTCGGTAACGTTTTTAGCGTTAACCAAGACATATGGGTTTATTCCCTTGGTATATGGGATGAAGGGGCTGATGGTTTATCAAACTCTTATCAAATATCTCTATTTGATCAGTCTCAAAACGTTTTAGCAAGCTCAGAGGTTTTATCGGGAGTATCTTCTCGATTAGAAGAGGAAACTAGATGGTCAGATTTATTATCTCCAATTATGTTATCATCAGGGACAAATTATACATTGGCAACCTACAGACCAAACTCTGATGATTTGTTTCAATGGGTCACTAATAGCAATGTAACCATAGCATCTGAGATAAATTTGCTAAATGATAATTATAGTGAGGGTAGTAATAATGGAACTCCTATTTTCCCAACTTCTAGCGAAGGCAGGGATGGCATTTTTGGGGTAAATATGCAGTACTCAACATCTGCGCCATCAGAAGTACCTGGACCATCAACAATAGTTATTTTTTCGTTAGCTTTATTAGGCTTGACAACTCGTAAACTTTCAAAAAAATAAGCTCAGGGTATGGGTATAGGTAAAATAAAACGTCATTTTTCCTAAAATCAAAATACATGATGCCTTATATTTTCTATATTCACCTCTCTTTTATATCCTTGAGGGAGTGAAAGTCGGCGATTTTTCGTCTATTCATCAACTGTTTCCACGTAATTCAGAATTCAAGACAAGCGCCTCCCGCTGTTGTGCAAACCAGTTTTGTTTATGATGATGAACAGCTTTTATTCAAACAGACTTATCTGAGGCGGCGCTCTACTTTGTTGGGGCAGTAATTCGACGACTTCGTCATTTTTTGTATTCAGATGACTGAGTATCTTTTGGATCACCAATGGGTCTTCGATGCTCGCTATAACCTTAACCGCACCACCGCATTGCTCACAGGTTTCAATGTCGATGTTAAAAACCCGTTTAAGTCTTTGCGCCCAGGTCATCGATTGGTGTTTTTGTGCCCTTGTTTTTTCCTGCCCTGTCGGCAATGCTTGTTTAGCCTTATTTCGGAAGGACGGCGTTATTGTCACGCGGTGTCGACTGTTTGGTGGAGGGCCACCCCGTACAAATACGCCATGAAAGCGCGTCAGATTAACTCTGGGTTTGGGCACCAGTGCCGCTAAACGGGCAATAAAATCCAGAGGCTCAAAGATGGCATGACTGCGCCGGTCACCGGTGGGAACCTGCGGGGTCACCCATAAGTCAGCCGTTGTCAAGTGTGCGATAAAAAACGGATCGCGTGTTAGCAAACATAAGAGCTTGTGTACTCTGACACGTGATCCGGTTTTTATCGCAAATCTGTTTTTCTATTGGTTGTGCTGGATAATCTATCCGCAACAGTCACCCATCTGGATCTAATCCTTGGCCAGTTAAGGCCAATTTCCCACGTACCTTGGTACGCCACAAAAACGTCAGTTCCCCATGTTATCCAATGCGATAAACGCACAGAGATTGTGGTTAGGATTTTGCCTTCCAGACCCTAGCTGGCTTAACATGCGGGCGAATAAAATAAAGTCCGGTATCATCCTCCATTCAGAGAAACACTGGTTTGTTATCCAACCCCGCAACGTGGCTGAATGACACCGGAAAACTAGCTAAAGGCTCGGTCGATATCAAAGGCCTGTTTGTTTTTTAACATATGAAATACCGCTCTGGCGATTTTATGGGCGACGGCACGAATGGCCACAATGCCATTACGTTTTTGTTTTTTGCGCTCATAAAAACGCTTTGCTTTTGGATTAAAGCGCACGAGGTAATGGGCCACTTCTGAGAAGGCCCATGACAGGTATTTGTTCCCTGCTTTACGATTACCGGTGCCTTTCTTCTTACCGTTACTTTCACGAATACTGTTAACACAACGACAATAAGACGCGTAATTGCCTGGGGCTGAAAATCGATTGATATCCCCTGTTTCAAGCATGATGGTTAAACCTAAAATAGGACCAATCCCGGTGACAGTTGTCAGTAATTTGAATTCATCTTTGAGTTCAACGGCCTCCAGTGTTTGTTGTTCTATGAGAGCAATTTGTTTATCCAATTCCTTGAGAATAATGACGTTGCTATTAGCAGAATGATATAAAAAACTGCCTGGCTCGAAAGGTAATCTAAAAACCTTTTTACGGATATCAATGCAGCTCACCCGATACCCTAACGAGCGCCATATTTGATTTTGAATACTGATCACATGACTGGATGCATGTTTTACCAATTGACGCCTACGGCGCAACAAGTCCCGTACTTGTCGATATTCAGGTGGATAAATATGACCCGTAGGTAATATTCCCAAACGCATTAAATGGGCCAGGTGAAACGCATCCTGGTGATCGCCACTGTATTTTAATCCGTCGTATTGCTTGACCGCTGCCGTGTTGACTAGCTCCACTTGGTAGCCATGATCCATCAGGCCATCAACTAACCAATACCAGTTAAAGGTAGATTCAATGGCCACCGCTTTTATTTGCTCCTTGTAAGGGGCAAGTAATTCAAGTGTGG
>JBLIEH010000235.1:0-3516 GCA_047632875.1 Psychromonas sp.
CTGCATTAGATAAACCCCTAGGTCAATTAACCGTTGCTACGCTCGCCAAACCACGTCATGACCGAATTATCAAAGAGATGCAGGGTTTAGGAGTGCGTGTTTTTGCCATTCCTGACGGTGATGTTGCAATTTCTGTCTTAGCCTGTATGCCGGATAACCAAGTAGATGTTTTATATTGTATCGGTGGCGCACCTGAAGGCGTTATTTCTGCAGCCGTTGTCCGTGCATTAGATGGTAATATGCAAGCTCGCTTGATTCCTCGCCCTATGGTGAAAGGCGCAACAGAAGAAAACATCAGAATTGGTGCAGAAGAAACCGCCCGTTGTGAAGCGGTCGGAATTGAAGTTAACAAAATATTAAAACTTGAAGATTTAGTGAAAAATGACAATATCATTTTTTCTGCGACCGGTATCACTAAAGGTGATTTAGTGGAAGGGGTCACGGTAGATGGCCGTTTAGCCACGACAGAAACCTTATTAGTACGCGGTAAGTCGCGCACTATACGTCGTATCCGCTCCACCCATTACTTAGATAGAAAAGATCGCAGATTGAAAGATATCATTCTATAAAATTGATCTTATGAAAACCAGGCATGCCGTTTCGCCCTGCGAACGGCATGCAATAATAATCTATTCCTTATACCCCTCTGCTGGACAACTCCCTAAACCCAACCAAAAAACAAACATTAGCCAGAAGACAGGCTATCTAATCCGAAACCTGAAGAATTGCGACCTCAGACACAACTGTGCTATGCATACTTAATGGAGAATTCTCAAAATAAAAACAAATTAACTAAAAAAATGATATTTGTTGCTAGTGAGGATCAATTAATGAGTCAAATTAGTATTATCTGTAAATGCATTATTTTATTTGACCAACTTCCTTTATAATACGGCTCTAGAATACTCCACCTCAGGATCTGATGATGACTGAACGTATTAAGATAAAAGAGATCGACAGCAGCAATACAAGCGACGTTAAGCAATATAATCCGAGCAACCGCATTTATGTGCGCGCCATTTATGGATTTTATCAAAAACTGCGTCGTTATACGGGCTGGGGATTAATTGTTGCATTTGTTGCCTTACCGCTAATAAAGTGGAATGGACAGCAGGCTATTTTATTTGATATTGCCGATCAACAGTATCATCTTTTTAATATGACGTTATTTCCACAGGATCTCACCCTGCTCGCTTGGGTATTTATCATTGCGGCTTTTGCTTTGTTCTTTGTGACGACCTATTTGGGACGAGTTTGGTGTGGTTATACCTGTCCGCAAACGGTTTGGACATTTATCTTTATTTGGTTTGAGGAGCGTTTTGAAGGCAGCGCAAATAAACGTAAAAGATTGGATCAGATGCCCTGGAGCTTTAATAAAGTTTGGCGGAAAACGGTAAAACATATAGGTTGGATAATAATATCTTTACTCACGGGTTTAGCTTTTTCATCTTATTTTGTGCCGGTTAGTGAGCTTTATCTCGATTTTTTCACTTTTAGTGCCGGTTTTGCAACCACAACCAGCGTGCTATTTTTTGCCGTGATCACCTATATAAATGCCGGTTGGATGAGATCCATTGTCTGCCTGCATATGTGCCCCTATGCCCGTTTCCAGTCAGCCATGTTTGATAAAGATACCTTTATTGTCGGTTATGATGCAAAACGCGGTGAAACCCGCGGCCCAAGAACACGCAAAGATTCCCCTAAAGATTTAGGCCTGGGTGATTGTGTTGATTGTGACCTGTGTGTACAAGTCTGCCCAACGGGTATTGATATTCGCGATGGCTTACAATATGAGTGTATTAACTGCGGCGCTTGTGTTGATGCTTGTGATCATACTATGGATAAAATGGGTTACCCAAGGGGCTTAATTTCCTATACCACTGAGCAAAAATTGGCGGGTAAAAAAACCCACGTATTACGTCCTAAAATCATCGGCTACGGTGCCTTATTATTAGTAATGGTCGCCGTGTTTTTCATTAACGTTGTCAATTTAAGCAGTGCCGAAATGGAGATTCTCCGCGATCGTAATGTGTTATACCGAGAAAATAATCAAGGGTTAATTGAAAATACCTACACCTTAAAAATATTGAATAAAACCATAGAAACCCAAACCTATGATTTATCTTTTTCCGGTCTGGAAGACGCTCAGCTGCTTGGTCCTAAGCAAATCATTATAAAACCGGGCGAAGTATTAACCCAACCTATTTCAATTGCTGTCGATCCTTATGACATTAAGGGAAACAAGATTTACATCACTATTACACTGACCGGTGCGTCCGGTGAAATTGAAAAAATAGAACAACAAACAACCTTCTTTCTTGGTTTATAACCAAAAAAATAACAAGGGCCTGATCAGGCCCTTGTTTATCGAGTAATGCCCATGCAAGCAAATTTCAGTTACCAATCTCTCACACCTGAACTGCAACTTGATGCCCTGGCATCCATTGCCGTCTATCCCGAATCGGGGTTAATTTCACTTAACTCCTATGAAAATCGGGTGTCTTTATTTACCGATGAAAATAAAATTCGCTACGTGGTGAAATTTTACAGACCGCAACATTGGAGTGAAGCGCAATTAAAAGAAGAGCACCAATTTTGCCAAGTTTTAGATCAAAACGGCTGTCAAATTGCATCACCGATAGAAATTAACCAACAAACTTTGTTTTACTTCCAAGGTTACTATTTTGCTTTGTTCCATAGCTTATCAGCACGCTCCATGGAGCTTGATAATATCGATATACTCTATGATGTAGGCTGCGCTTTAGGAAAAATGCACCGCATTGCAGCACAAGATACCTTTCAACATAGACAGCCTCTTAATATAGAAACCATGCTCTCCAACCCCATTAAAGCACTGCGGACAAGTCCTTATATCCCCAAATTTATTCGCCCGTCACTATTTGCAACACTAGATGCGCTTGAAGTTGAGACAGCAAAGCAATTTAATAGCCACCAACATAAATCAATCCGCTTACATGGTGATTGTCATGCGAGTAATATTTTACTGAGAGATAACTCACCCTATTTTGTCGATTTTGATGATTGTAAAATGGGCCCTGCCGTCCAGGATCTGTGGATTTTATTGAGCGGTACAGAAGCGGAAAAACAGCTTCAATTATCAATGTTATTAGAAGGTTACGAAGAAGAGTGTGATTTTGACCGGAATCAGTTATCCTTGATCGAGCCGCTGCGCACAATGCGCATCATTAATTATGTTAACTGGATTAGTAAACGTTGGTCGGACCCTGCTTTTCCCCTTAACTTTCCGTGGTTTATAACGGATCAATACTGGAAAGAGCTATTACAATCACTAAAAGATCAATTAATCGCCCTAAAGGAAGAGCCGATTTCTTTACAACCGAATTATTAACGATAAGATAACCACGTTACTCATATAACCTAAGGAACAACAATGAAAAAGATTTTCGCACTACTAACGGCCATGATCATATTCCCACTTTCAGCACAAGCCGTTGATTTTGAAGAAGGAACACACTACGAAGTGGTCAAACAAAC
>JBLIEH010000236.1:0-3423 GCA_047632875.1 Psychromonas sp.
AACACTATTTGATAAATTTTCCATTTGATCTACTTTTTCGGATTGATTATATTTATCGCCATCTGGCGAAAGAAATTTCTCTGATACCTTATCGACTAACGTGTTTATGTTTTTTACAGTCATGAACTAAACCTTATGCAAGCGCTTTCTTTTTTGGCGATATGTTAACATTTAAATTAAAGTTTCAGCACAGCTTTAGATATTAAAACATCTAATAAAATGATCATCTGCTATTTGCGTGATCGCAGGAAAGCTATCGCGACATTTATCTAAAACACGCGGACAGCGCGCGGCAAATGGACAACCTTTAGAATCCGGTTTCCATAATGGAATTTCGCCTTTTTTGGCATCTAATTCACGACGACCATGTCTTCCCGCTTCAGGAACAGCTGATAGCAGTAGTTGTGTGTACGGATGTTTCGGTGTTTGTGTGACTTTATCGCTAGCGCCCCACTCAACCATATGGCCAACGTACATAACCGCGGTTTTTTCTGCAAAATATCTTGCCGTGGCGATATCATGAGTAATATACATAAATGAAATGCCATGCTTATCTTTTAAATCCGCCATTAAATTCAAAATACCCAAACGAACAGACACGTCCAGCATTGATATCGGTTCATCGGCTAAGATAACCTCAGGGTCAACTGCTAATGCACGGGCGATCGCTACACGTTGCCTTTGGCCGCCGCTTAATTCATAGGGGTATTTCTCAGCAGTCTCAACGGCAGGAAGCAAACCAACAAGCTCAAGAAGTTCATATACCAACTTGGTAATAGTGGCTTTATCTGCGCGTTTATGGATAAGTAAAGGACGCGCGATATGATGAAAAACATCATGCACCGGGTTTAATGAACCAAACGGGTCTTGAAAAATCATTTGTACCTGGCGTGCATACTCTAATCTACCGTGCACTTTAACGAATTCCTCTAAAGGCAACCCTTTAAAGATGATATCACCCGAGGTATGTTCATAAATACGCGACAAAATTCGCGCACCCGTGCTCTTACCTGAGCCTGACTCACCTACGATTGCCAACGCCTCACCTTTACATAAGTCGAATGAAACTTCGTTAACCGCACGCATAAAATTCTTTTTATTATGGGACTGGCCTATTGGAAAGTCTTTTACCATATTTCTAACTGAAAGCACTACTTCAGGATTATTATTGGTATCCATCATTAATTCCTTAAATATTATGACACGCTACTTCGTAATCAACATTTCGCTCGAGTAATTTTGGCTCATCTTTGACGCATACTTCAGTACAGTCATTACAGCGAGGATGAAAATTACAACCTTCAGGCAAGCGCAACAAATCGACAGGATCACCAGGAATACCGTAAAGACGGGTTTTTGGACCATGTATTGTCGGAAATGACGAAATCAAACCTTTTGTATAAGGGTGAGAGGGATTAGAAAATACTGTTTTGGCATCGCCAATTTCAATCATCTTACCGGCATACATCACACCAATGCGATCTGCTATTTCCCCCATTAAACTTAAATCATGGCTGATAAATAAAATTGAGAATCCAAATTTTTCTTTTAAATCATATAATTCATTTAAAATTTCACGCTCTACCACCACATCTAATGCAGTAGTCGGTTCATCCATAATTATAAGTTTAGGCTCTAACGCCAAGGCAATCGCAATAACAACACGCTGCCTCATGCCACCACTAAGTTGATGTGCAAAACTCTGCAGACGATCACCATGCAAACCAACAACGCCCAGCAATTCAACCGCTTTTTTATTGGCTTCTTTGAGACTAATTCGTTTATGGGCCATAATCACATCGGTAAGCTGCTCGCCAATAGTAATCACCGGATTTAATGAGTTCATCGCACTTTGAAAAACGATTGAAACCTCATTCCAACGAAAATTACGTAACTCTTTATCGGTCATTTTCAGTACATCACGTCCTTCATAAAGAATCTCCCCTTCAGATATCAACGCCGGTGCTTTATGCAGACGGGAAATCGCGAACGCCAATGTACTTTTCCCGCAACCTGATTCCCCAGCGATACCAAGCGTTTCACCAGGCGCAATCGTTAAACTCACATTATTAACAGCGCGTGCAATCCCATTGGGAGAAACATAATCAACACACAGGTTATTTATTTCTAAAAGTACTTTTTTCATACGAGCCCCCTACGTTTTTGTGTTTCTTTATTCATTTTTTTCCACAATTTCAGATGCGGACCTGTTTTAAGTTTTGGATTACTGACCTGATCGATTGCCATGTTGATTAGTGCTAATGCACCACCCGTTAACGCTAAAGCGATAGCTGGAACCAGCATTTCCCACCATGCACCTGTATACAAAGAAGAAGATACCTGTGCCCAATAGAGCATTGATCCCCAGCTAACTTCAGTTGCATCACCTAAACCAAGAAAACCTAGAGCGGCTTCTGCGCCCATTGCGTAAATAACGGTACCCAGAAAACCACCAAATACAATCGACACTAAATTAGGCAGAATTTCGACTAGAATAATGCGAATTTTAGACTCCCCCATCACTTCCGCGGCAATAATAAATTCATTGTTTCTAATGGCCAGGGTTTGCGAGCGAATAACCCTTGCTCCCCAAGGCCATGCGGTGACCCCAAGTAATATAGTTATCACAAAAGAGCCGACCTGCCCTAAAAAGGCAGCCAGTACAATCAGCAAGGGAAGCTGCGGAAACACCAAGAAAACATTAGTGATAAAGTTCATCCATTCATCAACTTTCCCGCCCAGATAACCCGAGGTAACCCCGACCGCAATAGCCAGGCTCATCGCAATAAGACCTGCAAAAAGGGCAACAGACAATGTCTTTCTCGCACCATGAAGTACCTGGCTGAAAACATCACGCCCGCTTCGCGTTGAGCCCAATATATGATCAGCACTCGGCGCAACATGCGGTCTTGCGACACGATCTTGAGGATCATAACTGCTCAGCAGAGGTGCGAATAAAGCACCGAGTAAAATAATTGTTATTAAAAACACACCAATAACGGCAGGCGGATTACCATGAAAAAAAGCTTTAGTTTTTTTTATTGCTGTTTGACATTTTTTTGTAAACTCACTGTGCTGAATTTTTGCAGATGCTTTATCATCTGCAGTAATTGAACCATTCATAATTAACACCTTATTTTGAAATCCGAGGATCAAGCCATACATAAAGTAGATCTGCTACAAAATTGGCAGTTAATACCGCAGACACAAGAATCAGTAGAATAGCTTGAATGAGCGGATAATCACGCGCCATAATACCTTTAAGCAAAATATTGCCCAGACCTTGGTAGTTAAATACCACCTCTGTCATTATTGAACCTGCAAAAGAGAAACCAATTGCCATCGCAATTGCAGTCGCAACGGGTAATATTGCATTTCGACCTGCGTAACGATACATTACTCGGAAACTGCTTAATCCTTTTG
>JBLIEH010000237.1:0-3393 GCA_047632875.1 Psychromonas sp.
TCAATTCAAACGCTTAGATGAAAATCGCATAAATTTAATTAAACAGCAGTTAAATCGTTTACTGCAACTTGATGATTTAGCATTAGATTTATATGAAAAAGTCAGCAAGGCATTAATGCAGTAATTTCAATAACTTATTAAAGTGATCCAGTCAGCCTTTTTGCAGTTGTAAAAAGGCTTTTTTGAGACTAAGTGATCTAATTCACTTTTTTTTATTGTGGTTAATAGACAATTGTTTTTTATATACAATAAAAAGTTAGGTCTATGTTCAGTCAATATTTAAAATACCTGTTACCTGTCCTCATCCCATTGATTATTTTGATTTTACCCAGCGATAGTTTTGGTATTGTCGGACTAACCCTGATCGAGCAAAGAGTTATCGCTATTTTTGCTATGGCTGCACTTTGCTGGGTATTAGAGCCCATCCCTATTTTCGCCACCTCAGTGGTCATTATTGTCGCAGAGCTGTTATTAATTTCCGACAAGGGTTTATGGTTTTTTAAAAGTCCCAGCCCGGATTTAGGACATTTAATCAGTTATCAAGCTATTATGGCCACTTTTTCATCCCCTATTATTATGCTTTTTTTAGGGGGATTCTTTTTGGCTATGGCGGCAACTAAATATCGCTTAGATGTTAATTTGGCGCGCGTCTTACTCAAACCCTTCGGTAACAAACCCAAATATGTGATGCTCGGTTTGATGATGATCACGGCCGTTTTTTCCATGTTTATGAGCAATACCGCCACCACTGTGATGATGTTATCCATTTTAACACCGGTTATTGCTCTGCTTGCGACTAAAGACTTAGGCAAAGTTGCCTTCTCATTATCTGTGCCTTTAGCCGCCAACATAGGTGGTATAGGTACGCCTATTGGGACCCCGCCAAATGCCATCGCTTTAAAGTATTTAGTCAATGAAAACAGCGTTTCTTTCGGTCAGTGGATGGTCTTTGGTGTGCCCTTTGTGATGGTGATGTTATTTATCGCCTGGTTATTATTAATTAAATTATTTCCAACATCAACGCAGCAAATCGATCTCAATATTAAAGGTAAATTTTTAAAAACTCCCAAAGCTATTACGGTTTATATTACCTTTATCGGCACCATTTTATTGTGGTTAATGGGTGATATACATGGCATGAACGCTTATGTGGTCGCATTAATCCCCGTGGCTGTCTTTGTGACCTTTAAGATTATTAATAAAGAGGATTTAAAGCGCATATCCTGGGATGTTTTATGGCTGGTATCGGGCGGTATTGCATTAGGTGTCGCGTTAGATCAATCCGGTCTGGCTAAAAATGCGGTTGATGCTATTCCTTTCGGTAATTTACATCCTCTTCTGTTGATTCTGGGTGCCTCCATATTATGTTTAGTGATGGCGAATTTCATCTCTCATACGGCAGCCGCCAATTTATTACTGCCCCTGATTGCCGCATTAGCGACCACCATGCAGACTCTATTACCCTATGGTGGTGAGGTTGTATTAATACTAGCAGTCACTTTTTCCGCATCCTTAGGGATGTCATTGCCAATCAGCACTCCCCCGAATGCACTGGCTTACGCATCGGGTAATATTGAAACCAAGCAGATGGCTAAAATCGGCGTTATTATTGGTCTTGTCGGTGTATTAGTCGCTTTTGCTATGTTATTCATTCTGAATAAAACTAATTTCATTGGTTAAGCAACTTCTTGAGAGGCAGAAAAATGGAAAAAATTAATATCATTTGTGTTGATGATGAACGTGAAGTACTGGAATCCGTCAGTCGCGATCTCGATTACTTTAGCGATATGTTTAATATTGAAGAATGTGAGTCCGCTTTTGAATGTTTAGCGTTATTAGAAGAATTAGATGCGCAGCAGGAATATGTTGCATTGATTATTTCGGATCATATTATGCCGGAAAAATCAGGGGTAGAATTATTGACTGAAGTGGCGATGGATAATCGTTTTATAGGAACGAAAAAATTACTCTTAACCGGCCTTGCAACCCAAGCCGATACTATCCAGGCAATCAACAACGCCAAACTTGATAATTTTTTAGAAAAAGTTTGGGATCCCAAAGAGTTATTACAAATGGTAAAAGAGTTAATCACTGAGTATATCGTTGAAAAAGGGATCGATTATGAGGAATATATAGATAAACTGGATGCGCCCACCTTATATCGATTACTCAAATCATAAGCTTTTCTGTGTTTTTTGCTTAATCAATCTGGGTTTAAACTGTACTAGGAAACACCTGCGCTGACAGATATTTAAAGATGACCCCATTAATGCTTAAGGAGTCATCTGACACTCTTAGTTTACGCTTTGCGTTTCATCACTGATGAATTCTTGTTTATAGACATCCACCCAAAAAGCAGTTGCTCCGCACACCGCAATCGGCATGATGATAAAGTTTAAGATAGGGACAGTGGTAAAAAAACTAATCAGCATCCCAAAGGTCAAATTTTTGCCTAAACGTTTCCTTAATGCCTGCTTCATTGTCGCAAAAGGGATTTTATGATTATCGAATGGAAAATCTGCGTACTGTATTGCCATCATCCATCCTGCAAAGACAAACCAGATAAAGGGGGCAACTATTTGTCCAAAACCCGGGATTAAAAATAACAGACCGCAGAACAACATTCTCGGTAAGAAGTAAGCCAGTTTCTGTAACTCTCTTTTAAATATACGCGGTAAATCTTTAACAAGACCGGAGAAACCCGTATCACCCAATGGCTGATTGGTTAATATTGTCTCAGTTTTTTCTGCCAATAAACCGTTAAAAGGGGCGGCGATTAAATTTGCAATAGCGGAAAAAATAAAGGTAAAAGCGAATAAAATGGACAGGATCAAAATAGGCCATAAAATATAATTTAACCAGCTTAAAAATTCCGGCAAGCCTGCCATATAACTGTCTATCCATTGTGTTATTGAACTAAACAGAAACCAAAAGGCACCGGCAAAAATGAATATATTAATCATTAAGGGAATCAACACAAAAAAACGCAATTTGGGATGGCTGAGAAGTTTTGCGCCCTTAAGGAGATAGCCTACACCGGAAAGGGGCTGTTGTATGAGTTGGTTTTGGATCATCATTTACTCTTTAATTTTGTCAAAAACAGGATTCTAACGAAAAATATGGACTTTGTATAAATGTGTAACAGTTTTATAAAAAAATACAGGCAATATGTAGACGCTTTCATTTAATCAAGGTACTTTAACAGTTATCTGACTATATTTTGCAATTAAGAGAATTTATCATGCAGCATTTTCAATCTATTCTTATTTTCATCGGGTTACTTGCCATTGGCGCAGTATTAATTCATGGATATTTAATCAATCGTAAAGAAAAAAAAGTGCTGTTTGAGAACAAAATAAACACTGATATTTTCTCTGAAAAAGAGAATTTGGA
>JBLIEH010000238.1:0-3389 GCA_047632875.1 Psychromonas sp.
CCATTTTAATAGTGATTATTAATGTCATTCTGCGCTATGGGTTTGGTTTTGTTGTGCCATGGAGTGAAGAATTAGCGGTTATTTGTTTTATTTGGTCCGTCTATTTTGGTATCAGTTCATGCTACAAGCATAAGTTACATATGGGTGTTGATGTGGTTATTGCATTATTACCTGAAAAAGCAAAAGTGCCATTTAACCTGGTGATTTCATTTTTCTTGCTGGCGATAAATTTGGTTTTAACTTACCTAAGTTATGATTACATGATGTTGTCTAACAAAGTAACACCAGTGATGGGGATGTCCTATTTCACCATTAACGGCGTTTTGTTTCTTTGTTTTTTCCTGATGTCTATTCACACCGTGAATTTCATTCGAAGTGATTTAAAGCAGCTGCGTAGCAAGTAGCTAAAGACTATATAGGTGACACCGTGGAAATCTACATTCCAATTATTATTTTATTCGTTTTATTTTTGCTAAATGTACCGATTGCATTTTCTTTAATATCTTCTTCGTTGGTTTATTTTTTATTTATTAATACTTCAATTCCAGTGACATTAGTGATGCAGCGCTTTATTTCATCGGCCTCATCATTCCCATTATTGGCGATACCCTTCTTTATTATGGTTGGCTCGGTGATGAATTATTCCGGGATAAGTCGTAGCCTACTGTCTCTTGCGGATTCATTAATTGGTCATAAAGCCGGTGGACTTGCACATGTGAATGTTGCATTAAGTACTTTAATGGGCGGCATTTCAGGTTCAGCTAATGCGGATGCGGCAATGCAATCTAAAATTCTGGCTCCTGAAATGACTAAAAGAGGTTATGACTTGCCCTTTACCGCCGCAATTACAGCGGCATCATCAAGTATTAGCCCTGTTATTCCACCGGGTATTAACCTTATTATTTATGCATTATTAGCTAATGTATCGGTACATGAAATGTTCATTGCAGGTTATGTACCGGCTTTTATGATGGCCTTGTCTTTAATGATAACCATCGCGATCATTGCTAAACGTCGAAATTATGCCCCTTCAAGATCTGAAGCTGCACCGGCAAAAGAACGTTTGCATTATTTAGGCAAAGCGGTGCCCGCATTATTCATCCCCTTTGGTATTATTTTAGGGATGCGTTTTGGCCTATTTACCCCAACAGAAGCCGGTGCTATCGCCGTTTTATTATGCTCTATTATTGGTTTATTTATCTATCGCGAATTAAAGATCCATCACTTCCCTGCTATTTTAAAAGAAACCATTCAGGGTACTAGCAGTGTCATGTTTATTATTATCGGTGCGATGATTTTTGGCTATTACATGACCTTGGAGCAAATACCACAAAATGTCGCATCAGCATTAATCTTGGTGACAGATAACAAACTAGTGCTATTAATGCTGATCAACTTATTGTTATTAATTGTGGGTATGTTTATCGAAGGCGGGGCTGCGATGATCATATTAACGCCGTTACTATTGCCTGCGATACTTAACCTAGGTGTTAACCCGGTTCATTTTGGTATTATTGTTATCGTTAATATTATGATTGGTGGAGTAACCCCTCCATTTGGTTCAATGATGTTTACCGTTTGCTCGATACTTAAAGTGAAATTGCTCGATTTTGTGCGTGAAGTGATGCCTTTATTATTTGCACTACTGGTGGTGTTAATGATTTTAACTTATTCGGAAGGTTTAGTGATGTTCTTACCTAACTTACTATAAATGCTAAGGGATAAAATGAAGCAATTAAAAAGCACCTTAACCAATGATTGGAAAGAGGTGCAATGGGTATTAACAGATGTTGATGACACTTTAACTTGGCAGGGACAGTTACCACCTGAAGCGTTAATAGCACTGGCAAAATTACAACAAGCAGGTTTGAAAGTTGTTGCTGTAACGGGGGCTTGCGCAGGTTGGTGTGATCACATTGCACAACTTTGGCCCGTTGATGCTGTCATTGGCGAAAATGGCGCATTTATCATGGAGAAGCAAGATGGATATTTAACATTAAAGTCCGATAGTTCAATGTCAATCATTGCGCAAAACCAAGCGAAATTGAAAGATCAAGTCATTGAAGTTTTAGCTGATTACCCTGACCTTAATCTAACCCTAGATCAATCTTATCGTCTTTGTGAAGTTGCTATTGATATCGGCCAGAATTGCGCGCCAGTAGCACCTGATATTATTGCGGAAGTCGTCTCTAAACTTAACAAGTTAGGTGCGAATGCAACTGCAAGCTCAATTCATATTAATAGCTGGTATGGCGAACACTCTAAAAAAGTAACGTCATTGAACTTTTTACAGAAAAAAGGCTTATCACCGGCTGAAATAGTCTCACAAGCTTGTTATGTAGGGGATTCGGTGAATGATCAATTTATGTTCGCTACGCTACCAAAAAGTGTTGGTGTTGCGAATATTAAACATTATTGGGATAAACTACTGCATCATCCAGAATTTGTAATGACCGAGCCCGGTGGGTATGGATTTGCCCAGTTTGCTAAACAGTTATTAGCCATTAAAGCAGAAGGAACTATCAACTAATAGCAAAAGAATTAATGAATTTTTCCTACGCAATACAAGATCACATCTTTAATACATTTGGTCTGACAATAGTGAGCTTTTGTTTTCGAAAATTTTCCCCGCGGGTTATTGACCATTGATTATTGGTTATTGCTTCGACTGACCTTCATTCAATGTTATTATTTGTTTTATTTTTAGACCTCAGATAATTGATTGGATTTTCGATGAAACATCAACAAGCGCTTTATTTACAGGAGATGGGCATAACCCGTTGGCAAGTCCGTAAACCTGATTTATTTCCCCTCTCACTCAATTTATCCGCTGTTGATTTAAGTCATTATAAATTGCTGCTGGTGGCCTCGACAGCCGACTTTGCACAGCCTCTTATGCTCAGCATACTCAATGCCTTTAAGTTGAAACTAAGCGAAGTATATTGCTGCTCAATGGAGCAATTTGAAAATCAGCAAGGACAGTTACCCGAGTTTATCTGGTCAACCCTGGGGGAAATCAATCAACCCTACGGGCATAAATTATTAACCTCAGTGACCATTGCACAGCTTACTAATGATGCAAAGGCAAAAAAAGCATTATGGAAACAGTTTTGTGCTTTTAATCAGTGAAGGTAGGTAACGAATATGAAAACGAAATCAATACGGAAGCAATTATGTCTGCACCTCTAATCAATACAGAAAAGTTACAAATAGTGCCCATGGGGCTGGCTGATATAGAGAGTGTCTTTAACATTGAATCTCGTTGCCATAGCCATCCCTGGTCAAAAAAATTGTTTTTGAGTAACTTTGGCAGACGTTATTTTAGTCATCTGTTACTCGCTGACGAGCAGGTGATCGGGTATTTTGTGGCCAGCTCAGTTGCCGGAGAG
>JBLIEH010000239.1:0-3368 GCA_047632875.1 Psychromonas sp.
TAAGACGCTTGTATAGCGGTTCAAGACAACTATCTTTTGTCTTGAACTAATAATGATATTACATCTTTACTCCGTTGTTATTATCTCCACCATAAAGCGAGAATTGGGAAGATGATAACTAAACTAAGGGTTGCAATTTGCATGCAGATAAAAGGCACCAGCGCACTGAATATTTCCCCCAGACTGATATCTTTTGGTGCGACGGACTTTAAATAGAAGGCGGCGGGGCCAAAGGGGGGTGAAAGGAATGAGACCTGCATATTAAGACAAAAAACCACACCAAACCAAACAGGATCCATACCCAAACCGACAATGATAGGCACAAAAATAGGCATAGTTAATAATGCGACACCCACCCAGTCAAGGAACATGCCTAAAACCAATAAGATACCCATCATAATCAGCAAGGTCGCCGTTGGGTTTCCGTTACTCAGTGACAATATAGTCACTTCTACAAAATCAATGCCACCCATCAGGTTGTAAACACCCACTAATGCGGTTGCACCTATGCCTATCCAGATGATCATGCCGCAGGTTTTCATGGTCGCAATGGATGCATCTTTCAGCATTGAAAAACAAAGCTCTTTACGGATCCAGGTACTGATCATAATACCAACAACGCCCAGGGCCGATGCTTCAGTTACCGATGCGATACCGGTATAGATACTGCCTAACACAACGACAACAGATAATAACGGGAATAGCAGCGCCTTAAAGAAGTTTGGTTGCGTTTCGGCATCTTTAGCCAATTCTTCAGCACTGGGGATAGGTGCTAAGGATGGATTTATTTTGCAGCGTATTAACACATACAGGATATAGAAGATGGCGAGTATAAAAGCCGGTAAGAACGATGCCTTAAACAGATCGCCAATCGAGACACTGGCTGTTAAACCATAAATAATAAGCACGATACTCGGCGGCAGCATGGTCCCTAAGGCGCCACCGGCACAGGTGACGCCAATGGCCAGCTTACGGTCATAACCTAAACGCAGCATCTGCGGTAGCGCAAGAATACCCAATAACACGGTTTCACCGCCGATAACACCGGACATAGAAGCCAATATCACCGCGACCAGTAAAGTCTGAACTGCTACACCACCGCGCAGACGTTTGCCAAATAACTTCATCGCTTCGAACAAGTCATGGGCGATACCGGATCTGTCCAGCAGTGCAGCCATTAACACAAACATAGGGACAGCAAGAAAAATATAACCACTAACAAAGCTATATAAACGGCTGGTGATCAAAGGTAATGCATCGATTCCGAACCAGCCGACGGTGAAAAACAGCGCCACAAAACCGGTTACAAATGCCAGCTGCATGCCGGTTAGCAGCAGGCCTATCATCATCACTAACATTAATAAACTGCCATAACCTATGCCAATAGCGGATAAATCAAACATGAGAATGCTTCCTTAGCACTTTGATTTCAGCAATCAAATGCAGTAAAAATTGAATGGTAAGAATACAAAAGGAAATAAAAATAATGGCTTTTAATAGTGCGGGAAAAGGAGGATTCCAGGCACTGCCGGAGGTGTTTAGACGTAATTCACCCAAAGGGGAAAACCAGGCATTTTTTGCTAAGGTGTAAGCACCATAAGCCATCAATGCCGAGAACGTGATGCCTATAATATGATGTACTAAGTTAAGGTATTGACGGGTATGCTCTGAAACAACATCATAGATCAGAACAACTCGCACATGTTTGTCGGCAGCAAAGGCATATAACCCGCCAATGACGAATAATGCACCACCAATAAATGAGGCAGTTTCATGCACCCAGATAGTGGGCGAATCAAAAACATAACGCATCACAACTTCATAGAAGGAGATAAAAACGGTAAAGATAAACAGCAAACTGAGCCAGTTGCCTGCATTGATAATAACGGCATCCAGTTGGTTTTTAGGTTGTTGATCTTCAGGGGGTTGATGTTGTGGTACGGGTTGTTTAATAGACATAACGGATTTCCAGAGTAAGCAAGGGTTGCAGCAACCCTTGCATGATTAGTTAAACAGTGGCTTACAGTAAACCGTTATCACCTAAGAAGCTGGTCACTGACTGATACACTTTTTCTGCATTTTCTGAACGTTCAGCAAAAACCTTCCATTGGCTTTGTGCGATTGTACGGAACTTTTTACGTTCCACATCCGACCAGTCATGGATAGTGATATCTGGATTTTCCTGTGCTATTTCGACTGCCGCCTGGTCTGCAATTTTCAGCTGGGTAGTAATATCGTAAGAAAAATCACGTACCGAGACGGTTAATATTTCTTGCAGATCTATGGGTAATTTATCCCACTTTTTCTGGCTAACAGAGAAGTCGATTAAAGGTAAAGAATGAAATCCAGGTTGAACAGGATGTGTTGCAATTTCATTCAGACCATTTTTTTGGTTTATTGAAAAAACAGTGTAATCCGCCGCATCAATCACCCCCTTGCTAAGACCGGTGAAGACTTCTGAACCTGGCAGATTAACCGGCGAAGCGCCTGCGGCTGCAAAAACTTGTTGCACAAGACCTTCCGGTGCGCGTAGTTTTAAACCTTTTAAATCATCGACACCATTAAGGGGAACTTTAGAGACAAAAGATTCAACACCCGTTGTTGAAGCACCAACAAAGTGAACACCATAGGGGGCGTACAACTCAGTCATTAACTCATTACCTCCCCCGTAGTTCATGTATTGTAATAATTGAGTTGTATCAGACCAGGCACCAACAGTATTACCGATTAAACCAAAGGCCGGATCCTGACCCGAGAAATAACTAGTTGAAGTAAAATGCCCATCTAATATGCCCATTCTAATCGCGCCTAAGGTTTCGGTATGTTTAACCACACTGCCTACGGGGAGTAATTTAATATCAATACGGCCATCGGACATTTCCCCAACACGGTCAGCCCATTCTTGTTGAACTTGAAAAGCTTTTTCACCGGAAGGGTCTGATGATTGAACTTTAAATACAAAATCTGCTGCCAGTGCAGAGGTTGAAAGCAAACTGGCAATAACACCAGACAGTAGTGACATGTGAAGTTTTTTCATGTTGATATTCCTTATCAAGTTAGTATTAAATATTTCAATTCATTTTTAACGGATCAAGAATATATTATAAATGCACCTCTAAAACCGTGACATGAACCACGGTCCCATTATGTGGGCCAATTGTCCCATATTGTGGCATTTATGAGTAGCCACAATGTATAAAATAGATCTGTTAATTATTATTATCAAAATATAACAGAGCCTTGTTAAGTTCATATATGACCCAAGCTTTGACCTGGTTAGGTAATTAATAAAAATCCATATAATCCTTTCATAAGGTCAAGAGCCTCGCTCTTTCTCTCTATATGGAAATATAATTGATTGATTAAAG
>JBLIEH010000240.1:0-3363 GCA_047632875.1 Psychromonas sp.
GTGTGCATGAATTTCATCTTCGACAGGAGGGGGTGCTAAGGGGATTTGTGCTAACTGCGAGACTAGCTGTTCATTCTGAACGGTGAGCTGCGCAATTTGTTGCTTATATTTATCTGCTTGATCTTCCGATGTTAATTTTCCTGCAAAAATCAGTTTCTCTAACGTTTTATTAATAGGGTTATCTTTGGCTATCTTTTTAAGATAGCTCCCCGCTTTGATCGATAGATTAAAAGTATAAAGCTTCTTGCCATTATCGCTGTCACGTGATTTTTTACTACGCCAGGCCTTGAACATTTTATTTCGTAGCTCTCGACCGTCAGCTGTTGTTTCTAATAGTTGGCATACTTGCTGAAATTGAAACTCATTCATATTATTTATATCTACGCCTATGCCGCTGGTAAGTTTTTGCAGAAGGGCTGTTTTTCGAGTTAGGTAGTTCTTAACCCAGTCGCTGTTTACATCATTCCATGTAAAACCAGTTGGCGTATCAACAGTGATCATGTGAATCTCCTTTAATAATTATTCACCATAACTTAATTAACACAGTGAATAAATAAGGAAAATACAAAATGGATCCTATCTCACTATTTCAGATAAAAAATATCACAGGACAAAAGATAACAATAGCATCAGTTGGTGGCGACACTTGTGTCGTGACTAAGTGGCGCTGCTAAGTTTCTATATAAAACATAATGCAGTGGTGCGTTAAGTGGTGTCACTTGAGGTTATTGTTGTGTCATTCTTTTTTGTTTATAAGACATTGTTTTTAACTGTAAATTATTATTTATGGAATTATTTTTACTAATGTTTAATTATATACTCACTGCTAAATCTAATTGATGGGTATTAATCAGTGTATTTACTCAGTAACAAGTTGTAACTATCCTGGCGTAGAAGTGCGTTATTTGGATGATTTACAGCATCTTTTATTTTTAGGAGATGACGACTTTGTCGAAAAATATCACTCTTTACAGGAGCAAAAATAATCCTCCTCTCGCAGTCATATAATTTAATAAGGTCTTGCCCCTTGCCTTTTATTATTAATAATATTTTTTAACTAACCTTTATCTATTGGCTTTGCTTGTTTAACTTCTGCATTTTTTAAAGGGTTCGCTTTGTTATATGTAGTACCAGTTTTGGTGGTGAGGAAGTTGCACTACTTAAAATACTGGACATAGATGGAATGCTAGAGACATAAAAAAGCAGCAAACCAGGTTGCAGCTGCTTTGCAGATCTTAGTCAATCCTTGTCGGACTTATAAGTAATGGGATAACTCGAACAAAGGTTTTAGGTGGAAATAGCTCGATACGCAACCATTAACATATAAAGCGAATTAGCGCTTCCTAAATTATATTACCCGTTTACGCTCGCTTTCAGGACAAACCAGCGTGGCGATTATGACTAACTGAGGTTTTAGGATACAAATCAATTGGCAAACATTATTTATTTAACGCTAAGCCAAGAACCAAAATGAGTTGACGCAATACCATCAACTATACCATCCACTTAAATCGATTATTTCTCACAACACTAGTATGATAAAGATACTTTAACTTACACCAAGGATTTCAATCACATGCCTTTCTTTATTAATGCAGAAGATGTTAAGAATAATTTATCCTGGACAGAACTTTGTAATGCTTTACATGAAGGCCACAAAGCGCCGCGAGCTGATATCGACGATATTTTATTTAAGCACGGAGATAATGCTTTATTAAACCGGGCGGCATGGATCAAAGGCAAGGGAATAGGTGTAAAAACCGCAACCATTTTTCCAAATAATGCCAACCTCACTTCGCCTTTGCCAAATGTTCAATCGGTTTTCACTCTGTTCGATGACGAAAATGGTAAGCCGCTGGCGTTTATTGACGGCAATTTAGTCACAAAATGGAAAACGGCTGGAGATTCAGTATTTGCCGCTAAGTTATTGGCAAGACCAGATAGCAGAGTATTAACGGTTGTAGGCGCAGGTGCAGTCGCATCATCGATAATTGATGCCTATCGAGCTTTATTCCCCGGACTGGAAAATGTGCAAATATGGAACCGTACCTTCGCTAAAGCACAAAAATTAGCAAAGGAAAAAGACGCAATCGCCATTGAAGATCTGCCTGAAGCATTAAGCAATGCCGATATTGTCTCTTCTTCCACCATGTCAACATCATCTTTTATTAAAGGAGAATGGATCAAAGCGGGGACCCATGTCGATTTAATTGGTGCCTATCGCCCAGATATGCGCGAAGCCGATGACGCACTATTGGTCAAATCGCATATATTTGTCGATTCACGAGAAACCGCAATTCATGAGATTGGCGAACTCGCTACGCCGATAAAGAATGGAATAATTACAGAAAATGACGTTATCGCAGACTTCTACCAACTTTGTAATGACGGACAAGGACGCCAAAGCGAAACGGAAATAACGCTTTTTAAAAATGGTGGGGGTGCCCATCTGGATTTAATGACTGCGTTATATATTATGAAAATGACCGGGAAATAATTTTCTCTAATACATAGTAGCAAGGTGTGTATAGCACACCCTGTATTTAATCTTGAATGAAATGAAAAATCTTAAGGGCCGAGATTAAACTTTTGCTTTTTAATAATGAGCATCTTTTCAAAGGCGTAACGTGCCCTAAGCGCCTAAGAGAGTGATAAATTTAAGCTATTCGTTCTCTTCTTCCCTATGTGTGTTTGGCTGTAGCTTATGACCGGCAGGGCATAACGCTCTGCTTGATGCAGTAGGAGATGAAAAGGGGCTGAATAGCCCCTTTTCTGCAATTCCTGTAAATACATCTTCAAAATTAAAAGTCAATTTATAATCTAATATTGAATCTATCTAACTGTTTTATAAGTTTGTTGTGATATGGTTTTTATCAAATAATAAAATTTAAAATGTGTATTAGTGAGAATGCAGACTAATACACTGTTAGGCGATAAGGATATCCAATGAGTAAGCAAGTTTTATTTGAATGAAAGAAGTACAAGTTAACTAATCAGAGTTTTACATATGCAGGGCATACCGAAAGTCTGAATAAAATAGCTGATTTAGAAGTGGTCGAGTCAGACTATAAGGCGAAGTTGAAATCTGGATTGAGGTTATCTGTCTGGGGACTATTATTTTCATTTTTCCCCGGTTTTTTAGTTTCTGCTTTGATAACCCGCAAGCAATAGTAACTTCGTTTTGCGTTGCTGTTTTCTTCTTGTTG
This sequence comes from Psychromonas sp., assembly GCA_047632875.1. Classification (GTDB taxonomy): domain Bacteria; phylum Pseudomonadota; class Gammaproteobacteria; order Enterobacterales; family Psychromonadaceae; genus Psychromonas. The sequence goes on from JBLIEH010000240.1 coordinate 3,207, forward strand.
GGATTTACACTTCGAGCAAAATACACTTTATATATAACAAAGGTATCGGGTAATAAAGGTTCAATAGACAAGAGTCGTAAAGGTCGATCTGAATTTGATACTTTAGTTTGTCATGTTAAAGATGCTATTTTTAAGCATTGCTAAAATCGCCTAACAA
>JBLIEH010000241.1:0-3313 GCA_047632875.1 Psychromonas sp.
TTTTCACCTAAGAGTTTTGCCAAATAAAAAGCAATCGATTTAACGGCAACTCTTCGCGGCTCCAGTAAAATAATCTTTTTACCCTTTAAAAAAGGCGCCCCAAGCAGGCTTAAGGGAACAGCGGTTGATTTACCCGCCCCCGGCTCAGCTTGCAGCACTAATGCTGGGTGTTGGCTTAAGGTTGCTTGTATTTGCGGAATAAAATTATAAATTGGAAGCACGCGTGAAATAACCTGCATAGAGTGAATGTTGTTTATACTGCGCATTATAACTGAAAATCGGGTCAGACGTTATAGACCGATAAAACTTACCTGCATGGCTTTACAATTGCAGTCACGAGAGCGTTTTCCACCAACAGCAAAGGGCCGCCGAAATGACTCAGTACAGAGTTGATTAACCGTCATCCGGGGACTGGTTAGTTTTTTTTCGGGGGTAGGAAAATTAACCAACTTGTGGATCACTTTTTAATAGGGGGATTCGGCAAGTAAAGAGGAACAATAGTTCCTTGGAAAAACATGAATAAAAAATGAATAACTGTGGCCTCTGTAATACTATTTAAAAAAAAACAAAATAAAACCACCTTAAATCGACAAAGGTTAATTGACTGATTATAATTTACTTGCTATAGATAGCCGCCGAAAATATACGGAAGCATTTTAACGTAATTTTCTCTATTATTTTATTCACATTTTGCCACTGTATTGATGCCAGCAATTAGCACAATCAATCATGCATCAATTAAGGAAATTTCTATGCCAACTCAAATAAAAAAAACAATGGGCATTTTAGCCATCGCCGGAGTGGAACCGTATAACGTAAAACGCGGTGAAGAATATATGGATAAAGCTCAACGTGAGCATTTTACAAAAATCCTTAATGCATGGCGCATCCAATTACGTCAAGAAGTTGACCGTACGGTTGATCATATGAAAGATGAAGCATCTAACTTTCCCGATCCCATTGATCGTGCAACGCAGGAAGAAGAGTTTAGTTTAGAACTTCGCGCCCGTGACCGTGAACGTAAATTAATTAAAAAAATTGAAAAAACCTTAAAGAAAATAGAAGAAGATGATTTTGGTTTTTGTGATTCTTGTGGCGTAGAAATCGGCATCCGCCGTTTAGAAGCGCGTCCAACGGCAGATTTATGCATTGACTGTAAAACATTAGCCGAAATCAAAGAGAGACAGATAGTTGGTTAACCCCCCTCTTTTTGTTAAACAAACGGTTAGCCATGGGCTAGCCGTTTTTGTTTATGAGTTAAGCTTTGCCTAAGCCAGTCTTATATCGCGGACGCTTTGCGCCCTCACCTTCAGGTGCATTGCACTTTGGCTCTTTGGTCGCAGCGTTAGGCAGTTATCTACAGGCCAGATCCCAGCGCGGATCATGGCAAGTTCGTATTGATGACATTGATCCTCCCCGCGAAGTAAAAGGCGCCGCAGAAGATATTCTCCTGACCCTGCAGGCTTACGGACTGCATTGGGATGGTGACGTCATTTACCAAAGTAATAACAGCCAATCTTATGAAAATATTCTCAGCCAACTGGCGGAGCAGCGACTCTGTTACGCCTGCGCCTGCAGTCGTAAAATAATTCGCCAAAGTGGCGGGCTTTATCGGGGTACCTGCCGAGGTAAAAATCTCCCGGCAATAAACCATGCTCTACGCATTAATTTACACAATATGACCTATACTGTGACTCATTTTGATGATCGATTGCAGGGAAATGTTTTATTAGATAGCCTGCAAGCAAGGGAAGATTTTATTGTCAGGCGTAAAGATGGGCTATATGCTTATAATCTGGCCACCGTCATAGATGATATTAATCAAGGTATTACAGAGATAGTACGGGGTGCAGATCTGCTCAATACCACGGGTAGACAATTGACCTTATATCAGCTGTTAAATAAAAAACCACCCAGTTATTTACACTTGCCCGTTGCGGTGACAGCCCCCGGCCAAAAGCTTTCCAAACAAAACCACGCTTTAGCAATCACTAAAGACAATCCCATTCCAACCTTATTAGCGGCACTGCACTTTCTCGGCCACACTGTGCCGCAGAATATCGCCTTAAAAAGTTGCTCCGAAATACTAAAATGGGCAATACAAAACTGGTCGCTGGACAAGCTGCCGCACCTTGCTGAAATTCAAATCAAAAATTAATTTGTCTTTCACCTCTCGCGCACATAAAATAGGCGCATATTTTAACATATACTGCATAAAATCAATCATCGAGGATAGAGTTATTAAACGATTAAGTACATTCGTTAAAAAAGTGTTTACAAAAAAAAGTAAACAACAGCAAACACCATCGGCGGATCCCTTTAAAATTCCTCGAGAGTCCCACTGTCTCTCCCGTAAGGACATAGATGAAAATGCATTAAAGGTACTTTATCGCCTTCACAATGCGGGATTCAGGGCATTATTGGTTGGTGGCGGCGTCCGTGATTTATTGCTGGGCCTCAAACCTAAAGATTTTGACATTACAACCAATGCGACACCCGAAGAGGTGAAAGCTTTATTCCGTAACTGCCGTTTAATTGGTCGTCGCTTTCGTCTGGCGCATATTTTATTTGGCCGCGAAGTGATTGAAGTGGCTACTTTCCGTGGTCATCACGACGATGACAATGGACAAGATGCACAAAAAGTAAAACAATCAGAAGCGGGTATGTTACTGCGCGATAATGTTTACGGCTCGTTAGAGGAAGATGCTGAACGTCGTGATTTTACGGTTAATGCACTTTATTACGATATTGCTGATTTTGCCATTTATGATTTTTGTAATGGCATGGCGGATCTCAAGGAACGCAAGCTAACCTTGATTGGTGATCCGGAAGTACGTTACCGGGAAGATCCAGTACGTATGATGCGGGCTATTCGCTTTTCAGCAAAATTAAATCTTACCATCAGCGACGAGTGTGCAGAGCCTATTCGCCGTTTAGCGCCACTCTTGCAAGATATACCCGCCGCGCGACATTTTGATGAGGTTATTAAATTACTTCTTTCAGGCCAGGGTCTAGCAACTTATCGTTTATTAAAAGAATACAAATTATTACAGGTATTATTTCCGATCCTGTTTAAAGACGGAGAAGATGATAAAGCGACCCTGCTAATTGAGCAGGCACTGAAAGACACTGATCAACGCATTGCTGAAGGTAAGCGCCTTACCCCGGCTTATCTTTACGCAATTATCCTCTGGTATCCGCTTGAACAACGTGCGCAGGAGATGGCATTTGAAGGTGGCATAGATTATTACGATGCCTTTTTATTAGCCATGAATGAAGTCCTGAGCATACAGATCAAAACAATTGCTATACC
>JBLIEH010000242.1:0-3311 GCA_047632875.1 Psychromonas sp.
GCTGCAGTGCGCTCTAGAGCGGTTTCCGATTGACCTATTATTTGGTCAAAACGAATCGGATTGTCAATGCGCTCGCCAGCATCAAAAACTATTTTCATGTTTTTTTCAATGTGATTGAGTTGATCATCAAATTGCTTAAAAATAGCCGGGCTTTGCTGGTGGATATAATCACCGAGGCTGGCTCCGCTAACATATTGACCTGCCGTATTTTGATAACCGCCGTAAAAGGCATTACGAAGACCTTGGAAATTATAATAAATAGCAACGTGGCTGAGATCGCTAAAGCAATCATGCTCTTGTTCGGGATCTAATCCGTCTAATCCTTCATTCATACGAGCGGAAGCCAGTTCATCGGTTGCCATGGTTTTCATCGCAAATAACATGTAACGAAGACCATTATCGGAAGCTAAAAAGTTATAAGCCAGCGTGCCTTGCTGCTTGCTTGCAGTTGTACTCCACTCATTAGACATCTCTCTTAAATCCGTCACCAATAATTGGCTGGCGGCCTGTAAATAGGCACGTCTGCGGTCACAGTTATTGGCGCTACATTTTTCACTGAGATCTGTCTGAAAATCATTAACCTTACGTTGTCCTGCACCTGCATTGGTGCCATTAAGGTCCTGACCCCAAAGCAAAAATTCAATGGCATGAAAACCGGTTGTGACATTGGCTTCACCCCCCGCACCATTTTGGGCAATTAAATAATCCGTGGTAATAGCGGGGCCATCTTTTTTATTAATAATGCCGGCGTTAGCATTGCCTTGAACATAATCGATCGCTTGCTCATCTAAGGGCCAGGCATTAACTTGTCCTTCCCACTGATCAACGCTTGCCGGTCCGCCATCTTTATCCAGTGCAGCGGTAATAGTGATATCGGTATCCCAACGCATTATTTCTGTTTGTTGGTAGGGGATACGCGCTAATTTATAGGCGGCTTTGGCATCTGATAATTTATCTTCGCTTGGATTCGCCAGTAATGCCTGTACTTTATTTTGTAAGTGCAAGGCACTGTTAAGAGAGTCTTCGTAAGCCGCATGCGCCATTTTTACATAGTTGGCTTTGACTTCATATTCACTAACGGGTTTAGCGCTAGGGCTACGATGCTCGGATTTATCTGCAAACGCAGCAAAGGCTGCTGAGCAGGAAAGCGTCAGCAAAACAGTGGTGATTAGGTTCTTTGTTAACATAAAGTGAATACTCTGTTGATTCAATGTTTAAATACGAATAGTATTGATTATCATTTGTTAAAGCAAGCGCTTTTTTAGGGGGGAGATCTGGTTGTGTGGGAAGAATTAGAAGGGGTAATGAAACCGCTATTTTTTATATTCGATCCTCACAAAAGGGTTTACTGGTTATATCTGTTATCGAGTTTAGTCCTGGCGGTATGGTTTTATGGCAGGGCAGTTTTTAAAAAGAAACATTGGATTAATATCTCATCACTCGTGGATTTAGTGTGGATTTTTGTCAATCAAGGGATAACGAAACTATTAATAGTACCGTTGTTCGCGATGCAGGTAAGTGTCATTTTATGGCTTAATCAAATGCTTAAACTGCAGATTGGAGAGGGCAATTGGTTTGTTGTCAATGAATTCTATTTATCATTAGGTTTTGCCTTTTCATTGTTGATCAGCCATGACTTTTCAAAATATCTGATTCATTTAACCTTTCATAAAGTGCCTTTTCTGTGGCGTTTTCATGCAGTACACCATAGTGCAACCAGCATGACGCCTTTAACGCTATACCGTATTCATCCTATTGAATACGTTATCAATGCAGTGCGCGGTTTGATAGTAAACGTATCGGTCAGTGTTTTTTTTATTTTTATCTTTAGAAATAATATTACTGTGTTTGATCTGCTTGGGGTTAATTTATTTGTTTTTCTATTCAATGTGGCAGGCAGTAATTTACGCCATAGTCATATTTGGCTGGGATTTGGGAAGTGGGAGAAGTTCTTTATCAGCCCAGCCCAACACCAAATTCATCACAGCGCCCAGGTTAAGCACTTTAATAAAAATTTTGGCTCTACCTTAGCTATTTGGGATGCGCTGTTTAATAGTTTATTATTAAGTAAAAATGAGCAGGTTAGCACTTTTGGTATTGATCAAAAATTGAAAAACAGGCAAACATTAAAGCAACAATGGTCGGGAATTGTTCACTAAAGCAGTGAATTATACTTACTTTAAACCACCACTCCTAATCAACGCCGGTAAAACAAAAAAAGCGCCACCGGGCGCTTTTTTAAACTCAATGAGTTAAGTATAAATATTTATTTTTGCATTGTTAAGCCTGGTGTAAATACTGAGACTCGACGGTTTAACGCGCGTCCTTCTTTGCTTGCATTACTTGCTTTTGGCGCTAGTTCGCCGCGACCACTTTGCTTGATGCGGCTTTTATCAATAGAAAAGTGAGTTGCTAAGTAATCAGCAACTAATGCTGCACGTTGCTCAGATAAATTTTGATTGTAAGCTTCAGAGCCGCGGCTATCAGTATGACCGATAACGATTAACTCTGCTTCAGGGTATTTAACCAGGTGCTTCCCAATTGGATCTAATTCAGCCGTATATCGTGGCGCTAACTTACCACTATCAAAGGCGAAAGGCAGTTCAACGGTAACGGGCTCAATCTTAACCATTTTTTGTGGTTCCACAGCCTTCACAACAACGGGGGCAGCAGCAACCATCGCTACTGGCTCTGGTGCTCCCCAGCTATAAACTATGCTGGCACCATAAAAATGCGTATCCCAGTTAGTATTGACCCCTGAATTGTTAAGCTCTAGATCATGATAGTATTGATACTCGAGGCGTGCAGAGACGTTTTTATTGAAAAAGTATTCAACACCGGCACCCGTAGTCGGAATCAGTCCTTTATCGTTAGCAGCACTTACCCCATCTTTGCCATCAGCAAAGTAGTAAAATCCGCCGGCCTTTGCGAAAACAGCAAAGTCATCTGTTGCGTGCCAAGTGAATTTACTGACAAGATCGATACCTTGTTGTTCAACGGAGTTATTATGTGTAATCTCAGCTTCACCCAGGTAGGTGTAACCCGTTTCAATAGCAAACCATGATGAGTAGTTGTAACCTACAAAAACACCGCCCGCAATATCATCTTTATCTTGATTATTTTCCTTCCATTGATTATTTGCAAAATCGCTATAGTGAGCGCCACCCAAGCGGGCACCTGCATACCAAGGGTTTTCAGTCAGCTCCGATGCTGCAGTCGCGGCACCAGAAACCAGTAATGCCAACGGTAGTATGTAATTTATTTTAGACATAGTTATATCCTTGTAGTTATTTATAGTTTTTATAGTTTTT
>JBLIEH010000243.1:0-3305 GCA_047632875.1 Psychromonas sp.
ATCAAGTACTGGTGAATCACTACATTCTTCTTCTGTGGGGATATCGCAAGCTTCAGTTAAAGATAATGAACTCTTATTAAGTACTGGTAATCCACTGCACTCTTCTTCTGAGGGCGTATCGCAAGCTCCAGTTAAAGAAAATGAACTCTTCTTAACGGCTAAACTGGCACCTGTTTCGGCTGATTTATTAGCGCCTTGCTTACGATAGTTATCTTGTCTGTTCCAGACTTCACTCGGCCATTCTTCTTGTTTACCATCAATCGTATTGATGATCGGGTAATTATCATCGCTAAGTGCCGTAAACGTTTCACCGCTATCACAACTCGGATAAACTTTTCGTCCAAAAGTGATATAACGCATAGTACGTAAAAGGTTAGAGTTTATTTTACACAATTCTTCCCAATTGTAGAGAGGAATATAAGGTCGATTGAATTGACCTGCTGAAAATTTCCACATTAAATACTGACCTATCCAATCACGGATGTAGGGGAAGGCAGCAAAAGCAGTCGCACATTCTAAAATACGATATTTTCCATCGACCCCGACTGCAACATCACAGGCCCAATATTCAGCATTGGCAACTTTAGACACGTTAACCGCAAGATCTAAGACTTCTTGAGGTACATCCGTATAGTCCATACTGCCGCCTTGACTGGTATTGGTTAACCATTCGCCTTCAGGCGGTCTGCGCCAAAAAGCACAAACGGGTTTATGACCAATTAACATAACGCGGATATCAGCAGCCATAGGTACAAAGTCTTGGGTATAAACGGGGTAATATTTTTTCTGATTAAGTAATTCCGTGGCCTCTTGATAACTATCTACTTTATGAACAAAATATCCGCCATAATTAGAAGGGCCATAAGATTTTTTAATAATCTTAGGGTAAACCGTTTGTTTAAAAAACTGCTCGGCCTCTGCTGGTTCGTAAAATATTTTTGTTTTAGGAATAGGAATATTATACTTTTCACAAAATTGAGTAACATTTTCCTTAGATTTGTTGGCAAACTGTGTATCTAAAGAAGGTATAAACTGTACGTTAGGCAATGCACGAGAAATCTCTCTAAACGTTTCATATGCTGTGGCAGGTACATTACCGATTAATATTTCAATTTTCTTTCTTTTTACTTCATCGATAAAGCGTTGTTTATCATTTCTCCAATGATAAACAACTGTGTCGATTTTATCAGGCCAACCCTTAAAATTTGATTTATCAAAAAACCGTAATACATGGTCTAAGTATAATAAACCAATTTTAGGCAAAGATTTTTGTATCGATTTTGTCACTCTGTCCACCTTCTATAGTGCTTTCTATAAGATTGACTATTTTATTGATTTTAAGATCATTAAAATTTAGCCCTAATTTTTCTTGCTCTGGTGTTGCAAATGCGGGTATCCCATTGACTTCAAGCACAACATACTTTTGAAGATCTAAATCATATAATAAATCAACACCTGCAATTTCTAGTCCAGTGACTTTTGCGGCCTTAATAGCTAATTCAACAACATCATCATTAGGCTCCCGTAATAAGATAGAACCGCCGCTGGTGATATTAGTTTTCCAATCACCTTCTGGCGCGCTGCGGCCATAACAGCCTACAAATTCACCATTTACAATATCAACTCGCCAATCTGTTTTATCATAATTAATATATTTTTCTAAATAAAGGTTTTCCATACCCATTTTGGTTAAAAAGGGAATTAAAACATCGAGTGCCGTTTCATCTTCTATTTTAACCAGTCCGTTTCCTCCCCATCCATCGGTAGGCTTGTAGACAACTTGGCCTTGCCAATCACTGACTGTCTTTTTTAATAATGACATATCATCACGATGAATCATGCGATATTCAGCGGTTCTTACTCCAGCTTGATTTAAGACATGAGCGGTTAAAAACTTATCTTCGGTCAAAGCAAAAGCATCATAATTATTAAGGGTCGGAATCGTTTGATTAAGTGCCTGATACATATACATTTGAAAAGTTGATTGCTCGCCTGCATTATATGAAAGAAATGCGTTTAAGTTTTCCATATTAATACCGTTACAAACTATTTCACCTCCGGATGCATAAGAATGTCCTAGATTTAGATCCGTTATTGTCCTTATGCCTTTTTTTGCAAGCAGATCGATTAATCTTTGTTGTATTTCAATGCCTCCACCATTTCCATATAACCACATTCCCACGGTTGGTTCTGATCCTAAATTTTTATTGCTATTCATTTTTTGATGGCCCCGTTTCGAAGTAGATCCTGGCGTATAAAAACGCGAGGTATTTTACGATTAATAAAACTTTCCCCTATACTCAAGTATTAAAAAGCAAAGCTCGTGCCAAAAGTTCAACGCTCGTGCTAAAAGTTCAAAGCTTGCACACAAAGGTCAAATATTTATGGTTTTAATAAACTTTAGATCAATGACAACCGTTAAATCAAGGTGTTATTTCGTTTTAGTACTTTAAAAAATGGTCAAATTTTTTCTCTCTATAGAATATTTTTTTTATTCGCTAAGATACTGTTTTGTACGCACCAAGATTGTGCACTTGGTGCATTTAATTGCCTTATTTAGGACAATTAAATTTTTTATAAGCATTAAATAAAAAATTAATCGGCTAAAGGCCTTGCGCTTAGTGCTTTTTATCATAATATGAAATTTATTTTTTTTGGTATCAGTCTTGCTTAAGAAGTTTGAAGTTTACTTTTATTAAAGCAATATTACTCAACGCGCCACATAGGAATCAACACAATGGATTTTTCAGAATTAGCTAGCATTATCAATTTGAATTCATATACCAAGAATAAATGTGGTGTCGATCAAAATGGCGTCGTTTTCCGGAGATGGATGGAAGCGCTGGGTTATAAATGCACAGTATTTCCACGGACAGAGATTGGAGATCATCTGTTATTTAATGCGCCCTTGCAAAAAGAGGGCAAGCGCGTTTTATTATTGGGACATTTAGACACGGTTTTTCCTCCTAATACCTTTGTTGCTTTTTCAGAAGATGAAGAGTGGGTGTATGGCCCTGGTGTATGTGACATGAAAGGGGGAAACATAGTTGCCCTCGAAGCATTACGAACAGTAAAAGCTGAGCATGGCGCAATCAGTAATATTGATATGTTATTGGTAAGCGACGAAGAAAGCGGCAGTGATGACAGTAAAAAGTTAACGGCTGAATTAGCAAAAGATTATGATATTTGCCTGGTTTTTGAAGCGGCAGGTGTTGACCATGAAGTGGTCATTGGCCGAAAAGGGGTAGGTACTTTTACTATTTCATTATTAGGTAAGGCGGCGCATGCAGGCAACCATTATATTA
>JBLIEH010000244.1:0-3292 GCA_047632875.1 Psychromonas sp.
GATCCAGCTCAGGAATATACTTAGTGTTTATTAAATAATCTTCATTTCCCTTTGTATATTCAAGCAGCTTGGATTCTTTACTGATAATTAAATCTTTCAGGGCGTTTAGTTCAGCAACGTCTTTAATATTTTTTAGGGGATTCACACCTCGTTCATAGAGAACAACTTCACCTACTTGATTTAATAAATACACATTAAAATGGTATTTTTGCCGGAAATACTTGAGCATATCGTTTACGTAGGAAATTTTTAAGCCGATCCCTGTCGCGCCTATCATATGATACTGCTGATCATAAATTTTGTGGTTGATAAACATAATCATAGAATCATCAATATTTTGATTTAAATCGAGGTTAATCTCATGCTTATTGGGGGTTTGTTTAAAGCTAAAATACCAAGCATTATTCGGATTATCTTCAACAACCTGTTCTAACAAACCATTGGCGGTATAATAATTTTTGGTTTTTTCTGAGACTAGAAAGGTGATAAGCATGTTGTGTTTATTTTTAATCATTTCAAGATAGGTTGAAATTTTATCAACATCTTCTTCATCATTAATTAACCAGTCTTTGAGAAAGGTGTCATGGGCCATCATGGATGAGACCAGGTTAGGTTCAATAATTTGTTTTTGAATTGCCGTGTAGATGTTATCAACGGTTAACGGTAAAGAACGCTCTCTGAGCTGTACTTCTGTAGAATTGAGAGAGATTCCATAATTCACTGTAGATATAATGAGTGAAAGAGTCACTAATAAAATAGTGACCATAATAACAATGTAATATCTAGATTTCATCTATTGACCTGTTTAATAAACAATTATTATATAATGACAAAATTTGTTCTGCCGTTAATAGTTTTTCTCGATTAGTTGCTTAGCGATTAATTTTTTGTCTATAAATAACATAAGAGTAATAAATGAAGCTTTGTCGTCATTGAATGATTTCAGCTCAAAAGACTCAACCGTCAGGCGCAGTCATTTGAGCTTGTTTATTGTTCTTAGATAACCCTAGATACAGTCAACAAACCGACTTCTATCGCGATTATCTTGACTTCGGTTCCTGCAGATAGCGGCTCTTTGGCTTTGACCTGCCAATTGATGCCAGAATAGCGATGAGTGACCGCTTTCCCTATCAGCAGATCTTCAGTTAATATAAATTGATGTCCGATCATGTCATTGCTTACATGTTTTGACTCAACTTTATTTTGCATTTTTTTCAGTGGCTTCCAACTGATTAACGCCACGGCAGTAGATATCACAGCCGTTACCATTAATGAATTTAGAAAGGTTTCTGGAATAACCCCTAGCGCGATTAGAACACCGGTCGCAATCGCGCCGACCCCAATAAAAAAGAAAACAAAAGTCGAAAAACCCAATACCAGGACTTCAATCGCTAATAAAATCAGCCCTAATACGATAAAAACTTGTGCTAAATGCGCTAAAAAATATCCCATAATTAGCCTTTATTTAAAGTATTAATGATGGTCATCGCCTGTGCGACGATAGAGGCAGCATCATTGCCACTATCGGGCAGCAACACCACTGACGATTCTTTAGCAATAGCAGCCTTAGCTTCAATTGCTTTAGTCGCTAAATCGAGTTGAATTGCTTTTTGTCCCTGCTCGGTATTAGCGGCTTCACCAACCTTGTATAAGGCTTCGGCCTGCGCTTCTGCCACTGCAATAATCGCATTAGCTTCACCTTGGGCTCGTAGTATCTGCTCCTCTTTTTGAGCCTCAGCCTTCAACACCACTGAGCGCTTCTCACCTTCTGCAACGTTAATCGCAGCCTGCCTGTCACCTTCAGATTCTAATATTTGCGCCCGTTTTACACGTTCGGCTTTCATTTGCGCTTCCATCGCTTCCATAATGCTTTGCGGCGGCACAATGTCTTTGATTTCGTAGCGTAAAACTTGAATACCCCATGGACCAGCGGCTTCATTAATTGCTGCCACAATATTAGTATTAAGCACATCTCGTTCTTCAAATGTTTTATCCAGCTCCATTTTACCCAATTCAGAACGCATGGTTGTTTGTGCTAATTGAGTAACTGCGAATAAATAATCATCGACCCCGTAACTAGCCTTATAGGGATCCAAGACCCTAAAGTAAAGTACGCCATCAACACTTAAGGAAATATTGTCTTTAGTAATAGCACTTTGACTTGGTACGTCGACCGCCTGCTCTTTCAGCGAACGATCTGATCCGATGCGATCAATGAAAGGGAAAATAAAATTTAAACCGGCTTCCCGGGTCGATTGGTATTTACCGAAACGCTCGATCAGGTAAGCTCGGTTTTGCGGTACAAAAATAATTGATGATTTTAGAATAACGACAACTAGAATTAAAATTAAAACTTCAATTCTCAGTAAATATTCAAATAAAATGTCCATATAGTATCCTTTAATAAAAAAATAACCTTAGCTTAAGAATAACCTGTTGTTCTATAACTGTAAAATGCTTTATGGCATAGCGTAATTTTATTACCTGAGTTGTTTGACTGCGCACAAAAATTTACTTTATTCCCCAGGGATTACTCGGATCATAAGGGGGTTCTGACGTGTGATCTTTTAATACTTTGCTGTTTTTTGTTGTACTACTAGTGGTTTTATAGATTCTTAATTTTGATGCTTTATCTATCTGTATTATCGATTCTTCAGTAATGCTAATAGGTTCGCCCATTTTTTGCTCAATAGGGATATGGCGGTCACGAGGCGGGATAGATAATTGTTTGTCATCCGGGTACGGCAAACTTTTATACTGGTACAAATAGAAATTTTCCACTTTTTCTCTTGCCCACTGATTATTACGCAAAAATTTTGCTGTTGATTTCATTCCGGTGTGATATTGAAAACGATCAATATTTAACCCCTCGCTTAATAACTCCCAACCATAATGCTGAGAAATTTCAGTGAGTAACAGTTCCAATTTCAGACCGTATAAGGGATTTTTTGGTTTTTTATCGGTCATTTATATTCCTTAATATGACATAAAACAGATTATCTGGCTGATAACTTAATAACCTATTATGTCGTTAATTTAATGCATAACCTAATTGAAACTGTCAAATAATACAGTTTCAATTAGGCTTTAGTAAAAAGAATATTCATTTATGTTTGTGATTGCTGTCTCAAAATAAATTACTCTGCAATAAGCACAGTCAACATGCTTTATTTAAGTCAATTAATTAACCCTTTAAAATCACAGTGCAGGTTGATCATTTTAGATTTACTACAGTAAGCTGTTGCTTGGATGACTGAGTAGAAATTAGGAATATACAGGCGTGATTATAACT
>JBLIEH010000245.1:0-3276 GCA_047632875.1 Psychromonas sp.
GCAACGGTTTTAGAAAATGAGCTGCATAATAAAACCCGGCCATCTTCATCAAATGATTTAATGGTTTTAGGCCGCGGAGATTGATAACTGATGTCTCCGTAAATATCATCTTCAATAATGCAAATATCGTAGCTTTGTGCTAATTGATAAAGGCGTTTTTTGTCCGATTCAGGCATGCTGTATCCCATCGGGTTATTCGCAGTAGGTGTCACTAAAATGGCTTTAATGGGCCATTGTTCAAGTGCTAATTCTAAGGCTGCTAAACTTAATCCATTTTCTGCATTGGTTGGGATCTCTATTGCTTTTAAATTAGCCGTTTTAATCGCCTGCATTGAGCCATAAAAACTCGGTGATTCAACGGCGACAATATCACCCGGCTGAGTCACCGAGCGTAAACAAACGGATAATGCTTCCTGGCAGCCGGAGGTAATAACCAGATCATCGGGGTGTAATACGCAGCCAGAATTTGTCGCTAACTTAGCAATTTGCTCACGTAAAACCTGCGCACCTGCGATATTGCCATAGGGTAAACTGAGTGCAACTTGGTGGCGCATTAACGAAGACATTTTTTTTAATAATGGATTTAAGCTTGGCATGATCATGTTGGGCATTGCATGTTGTAATTGAACCGTGGATACATCTTCTTTGACCAGCAGTAATTCTAATACATCCTGCCATTGTGAGACATCAATAGGGCGTTGTGCAGGACGAGATGTGACCGGCAAGACAGGAGCAGTGGTATTATAAGTAACAAAATAGCCAGATTTTGGGCGTGCATCAATTAACCCTTCCATCTCAAGTTGGTGATAGGCTTGCTGCACCGTTGAAATGCTGACCTTATGCGCGGCAACAAGCTCACGAATAGAGGGTAATTTATCGCCTGCTACATATAACCCCGCGTGGATATTTTCACGTAAAACATTAGCAACCTTGTCGTATAGCTTCATATTTCAATTACCCTGTATTGTCTGTTATTGCATACTATCCAAAAAGTTCTCTGGTTTACCATACAGATTGCGCTTAAATACACCATACAGCCTTTTATTTGCACAATTTGTATTGATAAAATGTATTTTTTTGAATCTGTATTGATAGTTTTATTTATTTAAAATGGTGATTCAATGAATTATTAAAGGATCGTTATGATGAATATTGACAATAGAGTAAGGCGTTTAAGCAGTCGGTATCAGACAAGAGAACAGCTGCGTTGTTTACCTGAGCATCTTTTAAAGGATATTGGAAAAACCAGGCAAGAGATAACCAAGGAGCTTAATAAAAATACTTTGCTCAGTCTTATTGCACGGTTTTTACAACCTGTTAGAAAAGGAAGTTGATATGGAACTCTCTTTGTTATTAGCCATTTCGCTGTTTGCTTTTGTTATGTCGGTGACACCTGGGCCGAACAATATAATGTTAATGGCATCGGGTGCGCAATTTGGCTATCAAAAAACACTGCCTCATATTTTTGGTGTTTTAATTGGCGTTGCCAGTTTACTGGCGTCGGTATTATTGGGTTTTGGCGCTATGTTTGAGCGTTACCCTGCGCTTTACGATTTACTAAAAGTGGTTGGCTCTTTGTATCTATTTTGGCTTGCCTGGAAAATCGCGACAGCCTCTATTGAACCGCTAGCGGTTAATGCTTCTCAAAGTAACAATGAGCGCAATAAAACCAAACCCATGACATTATTCAGCGCCGCAACCTTTCAATTTGTAAATCCTAAAGCATGGGCGATGACCATTGGCAGTATCAGTAGTTTTACCCTTGCAGGCGAACGTTATATTGAATCAGGTTTATGGATAATGCTCTGTTTTGCGATAACAGGTTTTATCGCGATCAGTTTATGGGCTTATCTTGGCGTGAACATCGCGCAACGATTGACTACCAAAAAACGTAAAAAAGCCTTTAACTATACAATGGGGATCATGACTGTTGGGACACTGTTTTTTATATTAAATTAAAGGTTGCCGCGCAAAACGTGGCAACCGCTTAAATTCAAATAATAAGTGCATCACTAACAAACACAGCTCATTAAAGCAGCGTTTCTACATTAAAGTGACCTTAAAGTTGAACGATCAACTTGCCTTTATTTTCACCGGTGGAAAATAAGTTCAGGCCTTCAATAGCAGACTCTAACCCTTGTAATACATGCGAGCGGTGTTTAATTTGTCCAGCCATTACATAGGGGGTTAATTTTTCTAACAATTCCGGTACTTGATGAAAGTGATCGGGCATAGTAAAACCTTGAATGCTGATACGACGTTTAATGATATTTATCCAGCTTGGACCTAAATCTGGCACCTCGGCATCATAAGCTGAAATTAATCCACAGACGACAACACGGCCATGTGCATTAATACGATCAAAGATGAAATGTTGGATTGGGCCACCGGTATTTTCAAAGAAAAGATCAATGCCATCCGGGGCCGCTTTTGCCAGTTGTGCGTCTAAATCATCACTTTTGTAATTGATTGCGGCATCAAAACCCAATTCATTGACTATCCAGTCCGCTTTTTCCTGGTTTCCGACCACCCCAATCACCCGTAGCCCTTCAGCTTTTGCGAGTTGTCCAACGATTGAACCGACTGAACCTGCAGCACCTGTCACAATAAGTGTTTCGCCTTTTTTAGGCTTGCCCACGTTAAATAAACCTTGTACTGCGGTTAAACCGGGCAATGCAAATACGGATAAAACACTTTCATTGGGTAATGGAGCCGTTACTTTATTTAACCCTTTGCCATCACTTAAAAAATATTCCTGCCATCCCATCATCCCCATCACACGATCGCCCACTTCAAAATCAGGATGGTGACTCTCCGTGACTTCACCGATGCCGGAACTGCGCATCACCTCACCCAATGCAACGGGCGGAATGTAACTGTTTTCATCGGAGCTCATCCAACCAAACATGGCCGGATCCAGTGACATATGTTGTTGTTTTACCAGGAACTGCCCTGCTTCAACGGTCGGAATGGTTTTTTTAACAAGGTCAAATAATGATGAGTCAATAGGACCGCCCGTAGGACGTTTAATTAAATTAATTGCGGTAAATGTTGTCATGGTTATATTCCTTTTAAGAGTGCCAGTCGCTAACTGATAGAATCATTATGGCAACTTTAAAGCCTGAGATATATCCCCTAATTTGTCTTTAATTATTGTTATAAAGACAATAATAGGTTTATGATCAGCCGCTATTGATTAAATAGCCAGACTATCGCCAACTTTGAGGAAATAACGATGGATCAGTTACGTGCGCTTAAATATTTTGTTGAGGTTGT
>JBLIEH010000246.1:0-3271 GCA_047632875.1 Psychromonas sp.
TCATGATCCTCCTCTTCATCCCCGATAACCCAATTAAATTCAGCGTGAACACAATCCATCACTTGATTTAATTTATGATAAAAATCTTGCCAGTTGGGATACCCCATCACGGTAATTAAACGTAATTTATCCAGCTCATTATCGGGTAAAGTTTGGGTTTGTTTATCACCTATTTGCTGCAGAACATTTTCGACTGCGCGTAAAAAATGATAAGAATCTAGCAGGCATTGAACTCGCTCCTTAGGCACTTCATCTATTTCAGCCAGTACCTTTAGGGTTTCCCGCAAACCTTTACACTGCAACTCGGACCGACGCCCACCGCGAATCAATTGAAATGCTTGCGCAACAAATTCAATTTCCCGAATCCCGCCTTTACCCAGTTTAATATTATCGGTGAGCCCTTTCCTGCGCACCTCGGAGCTGATCATGGCTTTCATTTTACGTAATGATTCAATCGCACTAAAATCGATATAGCGACGATAAACAAAGGGTTTTAATAGCGCTTCAAGTGCTTTTTTGTAATCTCCTTGTTCACCAATCACCCGCGCTTTAACCATTGCGTATCTTTCCCAATCGCGGCCGTGACTTTGATAATAATCTTCGATGGATGCAAAGTTGGTGACTAAGGGGCCGGACTCGCCAAAGGGACGCAGGCGCATATCAACACGGTACACAAAACCGTCCACCGTTATCTGATGTAATGCGGCGATAATGCGTTGCCCAAGTTTAGTAAAAAAGGACTGGTTATCAATACGGCGACGCTCCCCTTGCGTTTCACCTCGTTCAGGGTAAGTGAAGATAAGATCAATATCAGATGAAAAATTTAACTCTTGTCCACCCAGCTTGCCCATAGCAAAAATAAAAAAAGGTTGCCTTACTCCATTGGCGTTCATCGGAATGCCCTGCTCAGTACATTGTTTGTTATACAACCAGAACATGCAGTGTTGAATCAATTGATCTGCCAAATAGGAGATATGCGCTAAACTTTCGACCAAACTGGCTTTACCGAGCAGTTCTCGCCAGGCAATCACCACCATGTGTTTGCGACGAAACAAGCGTAAAATTTTATGTAATGTGACTTCATCTGCAACCTTCGCTATGGCACTTTTTAATTCAGTATCAATGGCCTCTTTACGATCTGCTAAGGTGAGTAATTCACCGTCTAATAAATCACTTAATAATGCCGGTTGTTTAATTAAAGATTCTGCAACAAAATCACTTAACCCTAAAACCTTCATTAATTCAGTATGCTGTGGCTGCTTTAGAGAGCTTAAATCTATCCTGTTGTTAAGATTTTCAAAATGATGTAATGCGGCATCGTTTAATAAAGACATACAACTGACCCTCTTAAATAAACAAGATAAATTACTAAAGATTAGTAAAGATTACTACTAAATTAGCTATTGTGTGGAAAATCTCACTAATAAACTTAATTTCCGCAAGACAGATCAATATCAGCTTACTCCTGGCGGAAAAAGTTTTACCCTTAAATATTTTTAGCCTTTGAAAAACAACGACTAGATCAGTATTCGCAAGTAAGTTTTCACTAATAAATCGATACAGTGATTGAAAAATAAAACCGGACAGGCAATAGTAGATTAAATAAATTGTACAAGAGCTGCTGTGAATCGCTTGACATATAATGACAAGCAATCTAAATTAACCATCAAAGAGACATTAAATGTCAATTGCCATAAGGAGTATTATGAATATTCACAATATTGCGACTCATCTTAATCAATTAGATGATAACAGTGAAACGGGTTTTAATTTTGACTGTACACCCATTAATGGTGACATTGATGTATTACAGGTTGAAGTTATTGGACGGGAAGAGATCCCTATTTTTATCTCTATTAGTGATAACCAAATCCTTTGTATCGCTTACCTCTGGGGTGAAAATGAAGTTAAACCTGAGCTAAGAAGCAATATGATGGAAGCGATGCTGGAGATGAATATTCCCATGCCGCTTTCTTCATTTGCCAAAGTCGAAGACAAATATGTATTAAATGGTGCTTTATCCATTAACTCAACCCTTGATGACATTGAATTGGAGATTGTGACATTAAGTGATAACAGTCTTGAAGTGATTAATGAAATGAGCAGCTACCTAAAATAATTCGGAGTATTCAAATGAGTATATTTAAAAAAATAATTACCGCTGTACGTGGTGGTGCACGCGAAACGGGTGAAGCGATTGTTGATGCAAATTCGACACGCATTTTTGAACAAGAAATTCGCGATTCAGAAAAGCACGTCACCATCGCTAAACGTGATTTAACCGAAGTGATGGCCAAACAGATGCAGGCAGCACGAGAGCTGGCACAATTGCAGGCCAGTATTAAAGAGCATGAGGGTTACGCTATGCAGGCGCTTAACCAGGGCAATGAACCATTAGCCATTGAAGTTGCTGAAAAAATTGCCGAACTTGAAAACAGCGCGGAAGATCAGCAGCAAGCAAATGACAGTTACTTAAAAAGTGCGGATCGTTTAAAAGAGTTAATTAAAAAGAGTGAACGCCAATTAACAGATTATAAACGTCAGTTAAGCATGGTCAAAACAACACAAAGCGTTCAAAAGGCAACATCGGCCATCACTGATAATTTTGTCGCCAGTAACTCAAAACTGTTAAGTGCCAAAGATTCTTTAGAGCGAATTAAACAAAAACAAGCCATGTTCGACGATAAATTAAAAGCTGCTGAGCAGCTTGAAGCAGAAAATAGCGATACTTCCTTAAAAAGTAAGCTGCAAGGGGCAGGCATTGGCGCACAGCAATCAAATGCTCAATCGATTCTGGCGCGTTTAAAAACCAAATAAATGCGAATAAAATAGACAACCAGGCGGCGCTAAGATGTTAATGTCCTTTGGCTGTAACACGACTCAGTGACCTGAGACGTTTTTTGCTTTTAATAGGAAAAGATAATGAGTTTCTTTAAATCACTGTTTGCTAAAAAGCAGCCGCTGCCAACACGCAGTTTAAACCATCCAAGCGAGCTGCAAGTTGATGATATTTTCTGCTTTGGTGATAGTTTTGCACTTCCACAAGCCATGCGTAAACAGCAGTTCGAGGTTAGCGAAATCAATACAGTGGAATTAAAATATGAACATTATGCTCAGCTGGTAGGCCGGGGTAAAGGTCCCCAACCTGTTTATATCAGTTTTCCTAAAAATCCACAGAAATTTGTAAAGTACAGTTTATTACTGACTCGCCAAGATGTCGGAGATTTATTTGATTTAGAAGGTTTTTCTGAAATTTTTGAAGCACCTGGCA
>JBLIEH010000247.1:0-3262 GCA_047632875.1 Psychromonas sp.
AGAACCGCGAGATCAGGAATCTTTAACCGAGCGAAACCTTAATAGTGATAAAAATCCGAATAATTATCAAAAAATAAAAACATTGATAAAAAATACTCTTATTCACAAGGACAATACAAAATAACCTTAAACCCTCATTTGCAGTGCCTCTGATCATTGCGCAGACTAAATGATCAGAGGCATTTGATTGCGTAATAGCTGGCGAATGCGAATGAAAACAACCCCGTTTTTTATTTTAACAACTCAGCCGAAGAAGCTGTTTACAGTAGATAATCCTTTTAAGCCCCCATTCCAGATTTAATTCCCCGATTAAAAATAAATTGGTAATAGTCCACCCATATTATGACATTCAGTGGGTGGGTTTCCACTCACTTTAACCTTCCCCAAACAGTTCTTAGGTTAACGATATGTAAGCAGGCTGCTTTACGGCGCGGCTTTTGTAACATTAATTTAACATTGGCACGTTAGTTGCTTTAGTTGCTATAAGTAGTATGTAGTTCAAATAAATATTATGTAGTTCAACCAGCGCCTTGTGTAATTAATACGCATGAGACAGATAAAACAACTAAAACTGCCGTACAGGAGTACAACATGTTAAAAAAATTAATGACCCTTTCTCTGAGCACCGTTGCCGTACTTGCAAGCTTTAATGCGACTGCATCAGAAAACTGCGAACCTGGTGAAATAGTGATTAAATTCAGCCATGTAACCAATGAGACCAATCACCCTAAAGGGATAGCTGCCTCTTTATTAGCTGATAGAGTGAATAAAGAGATGGATGGTAAAGCCTGTATGGAAGTCTTTCCTAATACCACACTGTATAATGATGACCAGGCGCTAGAAGCGCTTTTGAACGGTGACCTGCAGCTTGCTGCGCCTTCTTTATCCAAGTTCGAAAAAATAACTAAAAAATTCCGTATTTTTGATCTGCCATTTTTATTTGATGACGTGGCCGCCGTAGACCGCTTTCAAAATTCAGCTTCCGGTGATCTTCTGAAAGACTCTATGATCCGTCGAGGAATAAAAGGATTGGAATTTTGGCACAATGGCATGAAACAGATGTCCGCGAGTAAACCGCTATTACTGCCGAGTGATGCTGAGGGTCTTAAGTTCAGAGTACAAGCATCTGATGTGCTCGTTGCTCAATTTGAACAACTTGGCGCCAACCCGCAAAAAATGTCTTTCAGTGAAGTTTATGGTGGCCTGCAAACAAAAGTTATCGATGGTCAGGAAAATACTTGGTCAAATACCTACGGTAAAAAATTCTTCGAAGTACAAGATGGCGTCACCGAAACCAACCACGGTATTTTGGATTACCTCGTAGTGACCTCCGATGATTGGTGGAATGGTTTACCAAATGATGTACGTGAGCAGTTAGGCACAATACTGTCTGAAGTGACGCAAACCCGAAATGGCGAGTCGATCCGAGTGGGTGAAGAAAATAAGCAAAAAATCATTGCCGCGGGTGGCGTGGTACGTACTTTAACAGCGGAACAACGCAAAGCTTGGGTTGTTGCGCTTAAACCCGTATGGAAAAAATTCGAAAAAGATATTGGCAGTGATCTACTTGAAGCGGCAATAGCGTCAAATAAATAAACCTTATTACCCATCCATTTGCCAATAGTTAAGTCTGTATTTGCAAATGGGTTGGGTGAGATAATTATAATACCTAATACCCTATAACCAATAACCTATAAGTTCGGAGCGTGGCAAATGAAAAGTGGATTTTTTACTCGATTAGGGGAAATAACTGATTATCTGGAAGAGACATTAATTGCGCTCTTTTTAGGTTTGATGACCTTATTAACCTTTGCCAACGTCGTTTTCCGATACGTATTAAACGATAATATTTTATGGGCATTGGAGCTAACTGTCTTTATGTTTGCTTGGATGGTCTTGGTCGGAGCGTCCTTCGGGGTGAAAAAACATTTTCATATCGGAGTCGATGTACTGATCAATATAGCGCCCGCAGGGCTTAAAAAAGTCTTCGCATTAATAGCCGTTTTTTCATGCTTAGCGTTTTCAATTTTATTATTAATTGGCTCTTGGAACTACTGGCTCCCCTTTATAACGGACCAGGCTTGGTATGAAACTCAGGATATTCCGATGCCAGAATTCTTACAATTTTTGTCTGACTGGTTCAATGAAGGTGAACGATATGAAAAATTACCCCGTTTTATCCCCTATTTTGCGCTGCCGCTGGGTATGGCAATGATGACCTTTAGATTTATGCAGCTTGCCTGGCAGATTGCCACGGGCAAAATAGATCGGATGATTGCCAGTCATGAAGCCGAAGAAGATTTAGATGCCTTACACAATCCAGAGAAGGGAGAGTAATCATGGCGATGTTATACCTTTTTCTAATGGTCATTGTGTTTATGATGGTCGGTGTGCCTATTGCGGTGTCTCTGGGTCTGTCGAGTATCATCTTTTTATTAATACATTCTGATGCGTCCTTAGCGTCAGTCGCGCAAACATTGTTTAATGCTTTTGCTGGACATTACACTTTATTAGCTATTCCTTTTTTCATATTAGCATCCAGTTTTATGGCAACGGGCGGCGTCGCTAAGCGCATCATACGTTTTGCTATAGCCATAGTGGGATCCCTTCGTGGTGGTCTGGCAATGGCCTCTGTGGTTGCCTGTATGATGTTTGCTGCACTTTCCGGTTCATCCCCTGCAACGGTCGTGGCGATTGGCGGTATTGTTATTGCCGGCATGGTCAAAAATGGTTACAGCAAAGATTTTGCGGCAGGTGTTATCTGTAATGCCGGCACCTTAGGGATTTTGATTCCACCCTCAATCGTCATGGTTGTCTATGCGGCGGCGACGGATGTATCAGTCGGGCGTATGTTCTTAGGTGGCGTAATACCCGGTTTGCTGGCGGGTTTGATGTTGATGGTTGCTATCTATATTTATGCGCGGGTTAAAGATATTCCAGCTCAACCTTTTGTCGGCTGGAAAGAGGTTTTTGATTCGGCCAGAGATGCGGGTTGGGGATTATTACTGATTGTTATTATTCTCGGGGGAATTTACGGCGGTATCTTCACGCCGACCGAGGCTGCTGCCGTGGCTGCGGTCTATGCCTTTTTTATCTCTAATTTTATCTATAAAGATATGGGGCCTTTATCCGATAAAGAACCTGAGGAGAAAAAAGCGCAAGCATACTGGCGTAAAGCGTCACATGCACTTTGTCATGAAGATACCCGTAAAACCCTCTATGAAGCGGGTAAACTCACTATTATGCTGATGTTTATCATTGC
>JBLIEH010000248.1:0-3260 GCA_047632875.1 Psychromonas sp.
CAGAAACATGGGCTATGGGCATTATTATTAAGCTGGTTGCCCGTTGTGGGTGATTTTATTCCTCTGGCTGCGGGCTGGTTAAAACTGCCCGTCTTACGCTCTATTTTACTTATAACATTGGGCAAAGCCTTGCGTTATGCTGTCATTATCTTCGCCACACTGTCATTAATTTAAGCAAATTCTTTTATTTAGCTATGATGAACTATGCATATTTATCGGTTGTTTGGCGGAGATTATTTTTTTGAACTTGTAAATGGTATCTTGATTAAGGTACTCTGCTAAAACTTTTCGTTATTTCAAAGGGTAAGCTCTTGTCTCTCAATTTTAATCAGCGTTTGGCTGTTTTTGAACAACAATCACAATCTCTTGAAGGTTTTGGCCGTGGTATTGAACGCGAAGCTTTACGCGTGACGGGCGATGGGGGATTATCGCAAAATAGCCATCCGGAGGCTTTTGGCAGTGCTTTATGCCACAGTACTATTACCACGGATTATGCTGAAGGTTTATTAGAGTTTATCACCCCCGTGGCGAAAGATGTTGATCAGCTATTTGCCTATTTAAATGATGTTCACCATTATGCGGCTAAAAATTTAGAAAATAATGAAACATTATGGCCGATCAGTATGCCCTGTTTTATTAATGACGAAGACTCAGTTGAAATTGCCCAGTTTGGTTCATCCAATGTTGGCAAAATGAAAACCGCCTATCGTCAAGGGTTAAAAAATCGTTATGGCAGCATGATGCAGGTGATCGCCGGGGTACATTATAACTTTTCATTCCCGGATGTTTTTTGGGAATCTTGGGCTAAAGTCAATCAATCACCATTAACGGGGAAAGAAGCTAAGTCTGCCGGTTATATGGGGTTGATCAGAAATTATTTGCGCTTTGGTTGGGTTATTCCTTATCTGTTCGGTGCATCTCCTGCGCTTTGTAAATCATTTTTACAGGGTAAAAAAACAGATTTCGATTTTAAAAAAACGGGCACAGGAACTGTCTATTTACCCTATGCAACTTCGCTGCGAATGAGTGATTTAGGTTATACAAGCAGCGCTCAGTCTTCACTTGATATTTGTTATAACGGCCTGGAAAATTATATCGGCTCAGTACGTAAGGCGTTAACCCAAAAAAATCCGGAATTCGTTGATTTAGGTATCAAAGAAAATGATAAATATATTCAACTAAACGACAACGTACTGCAAATTGAAAACGAGCTTTATGCTTCGATTCGTGCAAAACGGGTGCAGAACGCGGGTGAAACACCTATACAGGCATTAAATGCGCGCGGTATTGAATATGTTGAAATCCGCTCTTTAGATGTCAATCCATTTTCCAGCGTAGGGATCACAGAAGAGCAGGTAAATTTCTTAGATCTGTTCCTTACCTGGTGTGCGATCACTCCCTCTGAAGATATTTCTACATCACAATCAAAGCACTTCTCAGAAAATTTAAATAAAGTGGTGACCGAAGGCCGTCAGCCTGATTTAATGCTCGAAATCGATGGCACAGAGCAAAATGTAGCGGCTTGGGGGGATTGGTTAACAGGGCAGTTAAAAGAGCTTGCTGTGGTCATGGATAAAAAAACGACTGCACAACGTTATCAGAATGCCATTGCCCACATTGCCCCGCGTTTCGCAGCTCCCGAGCTAACAAGCTCTGCGCGTATTTTACAAATCATTAAAGAGGGGCATTCTGACAATGGTTCGTTAGCATTGAAGTTATCGAAAAGTTATAAAGAAGAGTTAACAGGGCTGGACTACCAGGTTTGGTCAGATTCTTTCTTTGAACAGGAAAAAATAATTTCCGAGAAGAAACAGAAAGAGATAGAAGAAAATGATGATCTGGATTTTGATGGCTATCTGCACAACTATTTTTTAAATGCACAAAACAAATAAAGTAAAACAGGTGATAATCAGATCATGCCGCTGGCATGATTGACGTCGCACCCTGTTAAACAGATCATAATATTAAGCGGATTGTCATTACTCAAGATCATAGATTTTTATAGCCTTATGAAGCGAACTTTGGGAAGCAAATTTAATGAAAATTAAACATAAAATATTGTCTTTTATTAGCGTCCTGATATTAACTTCATGTGCGACTCCACCCCCTGCTAATCCAGAGAATATTTGTGATATTTTCACTGAAAACAGGGATTGGTATCACGCATCTAAAAATATGAATGAAAGATGGGGCACCCCGATCCATGTTCCTATTGCAATGATGTACCAAGAGAGCAGCTTTAAGCATAATGCAGCGCCACCGATGCAATACTTCTGGTTTATTCCCATCGGCAGAGCGAGTGATGCCTATGGTTATGCCCAAGCTAAAACGATGACTTGGGATGATTATCAGCGTGAAACGGGCAATAGCTGGGCCGATCGTGATGATTTTGACGATGCGATTGATTTTATGGGCTGGTTCACTTATAAAACCCAAAAAATTAATGGCGTGTCTAAATGGGACGCTTATGGGCAGTACCTCAATTATCATGAGGGGTGGGGAGGTTATAAGCGTGCCAGTTATAGAAAAAAACCTTGGTTAATGCGGGTCTCTAAAAAAGTGGATAACCGTGCCAGACAATATGCCTTACAATTAAAAACCTGCCAGGAAAATTTAGATTCCAGCTGGTTATGGCGGTTATTCTTCACTTAACCGTTTATTAAAGATATTTTCAAAAAGGAGTTCCAATGCCATTATTAGATAGTTTTACCGTTGATCATACGATTATGAAAGCCCCTGCGGTTCGCATAGCGAAGACTATGCAGACCCCGAGTAAAGATACCATCACCGTCTTTGATTTGCGTTTTACGGTACCCAATGAAGGTCTCTTGTCGGAAAAAGGGATCCATACCCTAGAGCATCTTTATGCGGGGTTTATGCGCGATCACTTAAATAGCCCTGCTGTTGAAATTATTGACATTTCCCCAATGGGTTGTCGCACTGGATTTTATATGAGTTTGATTGGGAGCCCAAGCGAGACCGACGTTGCCAATGCATGGTTAGCCGCGATGCGTGATGTATTGGCTGTAGAGCATCAGGAAGAGATTCCTGAGCTCAATAAGTTCCAATGCGGGACTTATTCAATGCACTCGCTTATTGAGGCAAAAGAGATTGCTCAGGCAATTATTGACGCCGGGATTGGCGTTAATAAAAATGCAGATATCACATTATCCGATGAGCAATTAAAGCAGCTATAATAATCTCTGCCAGTAATTAAAAGAATACCAATCTATCGTTCTAGATTGGTATAAATATTTGAA
>JBLIEH010000249.1:0-3229 GCA_047632875.1 Psychromonas sp.
TCCCTCATATAAGAAAATGGCAGTTTCATCATCATTATTGATGTTAGCAATGGACTTTATATTAACGGTATTTATGTTCGGAATGTAATCCGTCATATAAGAAAATGGCAGTTTCATCATCATTATTCATGTTAGCAATGGACTTTATATTAACGGTATTTATGTTCGGAATGTAATCCGCCATATAAGAAAATGGCAGTTTCATCATCATTATTCATGTTAGCAATGGACTTTATATTAACGGTATTTATGCTCGGAATGTAATCCGTCATATAAAAAGTGGAAATCAATATGTCTCAGAAAAAAATAGAATTATGGGTTGGTATTTTTGTCATTGGTGCAATGATCTCATTGGCAATATTAGCTTTTAATGTTGCCGGTCTTTCCTTTAAGGGGGAAGGCCGCAGTTATACTCTGTATGCCAGTTTCTCAAATGTTGGCGGTTTAAAAGTAAGATCGCCAGTGAAACTCGGTGGTGTTGTTGTTGGCCGGGTTGAAAACATCAGTTTAAACAAAGAGAGCTATATGCCTGTTGTACGTTTGGCTATGTTTGAAAATAATGGTTATTATCCAGAAACCTCTTCTGTTGCGATTTTAACCTCAGGTTTATTAGGTGAGCAATATATCGGCCTGCAACCCGGTTTTATCGACGAGGGTATTAATATGTTAAAAGACGGGGGACGTTTTGAGGACACTAAATCTGCCATCGTTCTAGAAGACTTAATTGGACAATTTATCTATTCAATCAATAAGGGGGATTAATGCGTTATATATTAATTATAATGACACTGCTTTTTTCTGGTGTTGCATTTAGTGCTGAGATAGATATGAGTAACCCGAATAAGGTCATTCAATCTGTATCAAGTAATACATTTGCTAGAATTACCGCTGAGGAGGCGCGTTTAAAAGCGGATCCTGACTATATACAAGTGGTCATTGAAGAGGAATTAATTCCTTATTTTGATTATAAGTATGCCGCTTACAAGGTATTAGGAGCACATTTAAGAAAGACCACTATTGAGCAGCGTAATGGGTTTGTTGAAGCATTCCGCCTCTATTTGGTTAACTCCTATAGCAATATTTTATTCAAATATGATCAGCAAGAGGTACAAATATCAGGTAATACGAACTTTAAAGATGCGACTATAGTGACTATCCCGGTGAGAGTGAAGGATAAAAATGATAAAATAGTACAATTGAGTTTTAAACTGAGAAAAAATCAAAAATCAGGCGAATGGAAAGTTTTTGATGTCATCGCAGAGGGGATCAGCATGTTAAATACCAAACAGTCAGAGATAAGTGAGCTTATTCAGAGACAAGGTGTTGATCATGTTATCGACTTGCTGGAAAAGAAAAATAGCGAGTTTTCCTCGTGACTACAGGCACAAATGACGAGATAATGGTAATGGAGGGCAACCTGCTGTTGAGTGAGTTGTCCGCGAAAAAATTTCCAGATATTAACACCTATCAAAATACAAAAAAAATCGATTTACAGCACCTTACAAACATAGATTCAGCCGGTATTGCATATTTGGTACAAATTAAGACAAGAAGTCCCAATGTTTGCTTTCAGGGCGTGTCTGATAAAATATCAATCTTAGCGGGTTTATATGGGGTGAGTTTTCTCTTCAAGTAGCGAGTTATTTAATGAATACTGAAACAATCAAAGAAAAATTAGAACAAGCGCTAGTGCTTGAACAATGCATAGTTAAAGGCGAAAATGGCACTTTTCAAGTGATCGCAGTCAGCACCTTATTTGAAAATATGAGTCGAGTGAAAAAACAGCAAGCCATTTATGGACCGCTCACTGAGGAGATAGCAAGTAATGCCATTCATGCTCTCAGCATTAAAGCCTTAACACCCGATGAGTGGCAAAAACAAAAACATTTTATTTAAAAGAGATAAGGAAAATTTAATGGGTCAGTTTTTAATTCAAGGTGGTTGCCAATTAAAAGGGGAAGTGACAATCTCCGGCGCCAAAAATGCAGCATTACCAATTCTATTTGCGAGTTTATTATCAAAAGGTGATGTGAATTTAACTAATGTCCCACTGTTAAAAGATATCTCGACAACACTTGAACTTTTAAAAGAATTAGGCGCAGAAGCATCACAAGACGGACATGAAGTGCATATTAATGCTTCGTCGGTGAAAAATTATACCGCTTCTTATGAGTTGGTGCGCAGTATGCGCGCGTCTATTTTGGCGCTAGGGCCGTTAGTTGCCCGTTTTGGTGAAGCCGATATCTCTTTACCCGGGGGCTGTGCTATTGGCGCTCGTCCGGTTAATCTGCATATCCATGGTTTAGAGCAGATGGGAGCCATCATCAAGGTGGAGAATGGCTTTATTAAAGCGCGTGTTAACGGGCGTTTAAAAGGCGCACACCTGTATATGGATATGGTCAGTGTTACCGGCACGGGTAATTTAATGATGGCAGCGGCACTTGCTGAGGGCATTACGACCATCGAGAATGCAGCCAAAGAACCTGAACTTGTTGATCTTGCTAATTTTATTAATGGTATGGGCGGTAAGATTTCAGGCGCAGGAACGGATACTTTAATTATTGAAGGTGTTGAGTCTTTAGGTGATTGCAGCTATCAGGTGCAGCCGGATCGCATTGAGACTGGTACTTTTTTAGTCGCAGGTGTGGTAAGCGGTGGTAAAGTGAAGTGCCTTAAGACAGATCCGCATTTATTAACGGCTGTACTGTCTAAATTGGAAGAAGCGGGTGCCTTAGTGACCACGGGCAGTGATTGGATTGAGGTTGATATGCTTGGTCGTCAATTGAAATCAGTGAATATATCAACGGCTCCGCATCCTGCATTCCCAACGGATATGCAGGCACAATTTACGGTGTTAAATACGGTTGCTCCCGGCACCGGACGGATTAAAGAAAATATTTTTGAGAATCGTTTTATGCATGTGCCTGAATTACAACGAATGGGCGCAAATATTATCTTAGAAGGTAACCTTGCCATTTGTGGTGATCCTGAGCAGTTGTGCGGTGCAGAAGTGATGGCGACGGATTTACGCGCATCGGCAAGTTTAGTAATTGCGGGCTTAATCGCTGAGGGTGAAACGATTGTTGATGAGATTTATCACATTGACCGGGGTTATGAAGCAATAGAAAACAAGTTGATTGCACTTGGTGCAACTATTAAGCGTATTGAAAGTTAAACTTATTTTTACATATAGTTTTTCATGCCGTGAATAAGAAGAAAAGGAAGCTGA
>JBLIEH010000250.1:0-3152 GCA_047632875.1 Psychromonas sp.
TTGGAATAAGAACATAACTGCCGAGTCAGACAAAGATATCCATAATATTCCGACTGTCAGATATATCCATACGATTTGATAGTGTGGTTTTAGTTTCATTTAACTCCAGCTACAATTTACAATTTTGGATACTTAATTAATAAAATATATGCACAAAAAGGTATGTTATAACAAGGTGATATAAGCAAACAATGCGTTCGCGCATATCTAAAAGAGATAGGCATTTTTTCCGGTAAGTTATCGCGCTTGAACCAGCGGTTCATCAAATTGAGCCAGTAAAACCATTCTAGATTGAGCCACTTTAATAGTTTCATAACAGCGTATTAGCAGGTTGTTTGATTCAAAGCTGTCATTAAAAAATAGAAAACATATTAACTGAATTAAAACATTCTAAAACATTGAATTAACTAAAAAAGACAGGTGAGATAACTCTACTTATAACAATGCGCATCACTCTTTGATCAATCTTGCTGATTAAAAAAACGCTAAGGTCACAGTTTTTATTCGCAACTGCTAACTATTACGCACCCATTGCGGCGAATGGGTTGGACGTAAGTTACTTTCCGATTTTCACCTTATCTTCAATTCAATTATTCGACTTAATTATTGAATTTATAAGCCAAAAATCCACGACTTATGATGTGTAATGGGTTTTTCCAAGGCCACTGGAAGTGATAGCGGTCACTATTACCTAATTTTCTTGAGAATAGGTAACGGTAATATTGATTAAACCGTTATAAATAATTTCACCTTCAGCGTTCCTTTTTTCTGCCACTTCGACGTATGCACCTTTATGCAACTGAATGCTCTTAACTGCTGTCGTTACCCCCCCTAAATCTTGATTTAATTCGCTTGCAGAATCAGTTTCTAAGGCGTGTATTTTTGCAATACCTAACTGGTACGCCACCTCCTTAGTGTTTGCATCTGCCGTTTTCAAGACTCTATTCTCATGGTGAACACCATAATCACCATAAACTGGAATGCTTGCAAATACTTGAGTACTTAAGATTAACAGTGTTGATGTGATTAATGCATTTTTGGTTATATTCATTTTTTTATCCTTCTCAATTATTGAGGCCTTGGGTGCGTTTTCTACCTTTAAAGAGTAACACTGGGGAAGTGACCAAAAGCCAACACTAAAATGATAATTTTGTCATTTTTAAAAACGGTTAAAAAATACAAAACATAAGCTAATAACCCTCTGAAAATAAGGATAATCTAACCAATAAATCATAAAAATTTTGTTGACCTGAGCTATTGAGTGAAGCTAGTCTTAGCATTTTCTTTTACCAAAGCCTGCTTGATAGGAACAATATGATATTACAACGATCATTAAAACTTCGTCTTACTTTTTTCTTTTCTATTATGACCATGCTGGTTATAACGGTGCTGAATGTATTTATCAGTGAGGCCATCGAGGAGCACTTTAAAAAAGAAGCACGTTCATTATTAAAAAACAAAATAATTCTCATTGAAAAATTGATTAATGATACAGACTTTAATAACAATTTTTCCACTATTATCAAAGATATTGAGCAACATGACGGCCTGATCTTAAAGGTAATAAGCAATAAAAAGACGCTTTACTCTTCGAGTCATGTCAGCTTCCCCGATAGTCAGTTCGGCAATGCGAACTTTGCTAATCAGCGTTTATTAAAAGGGCAATATAATCAAAATAACTATAGCGGTGTCAACTTTGATCAAAATTTTGCAGAGGATAATTTAGTACGCTGGCCAGATCATGAAAATAACTATGCCGGCATGAAGTTTAATGTCGTCTTAGAGAACACTTCACAGCCCCCTCTCACAGTGATTTTAGCCGCTAATATTAATTCGAACTTTAATTTCTTTAACGGGTTGAAAGAGGTGTTACTGGAGTTTACTTTAATTGCAGGCATAGCTATCGCTATATTAAGTTGGTTTGTGACATGCCGGGGTCTTCGTCCATTACAGACATTAACCAAACAAGCTGCGCTTGTGTCCATGCAAGGCACCCAACAACGTATGCCCGTAGACAATTTACCCTGTGAAATTGCCGGATTATCACTGACGTTAAATAACATGTTAGAAAGATTGGAACGTGCGTTTGAACGATTATCCAATTTTTCATCCGATATTGCTCATGAATTGCGCACGCCCATTAATAACCTCATGATGCAAACGCAAGTGTCACTTGCAAAAAGCAGAGATACTCATGAATATCGCGCTATTTTAGGCTCAAATTATGAAGAATTTGAACGCCTTGCACGTATGATTGCTGATATGTTGTTTTTAGCCAAATCTGAAAATGAACTTATTGTACTGTCCACCGAAGAGATCTGCCTCGAGCAGGAGATAGCTGATTTATTTGAGTTTTACGATGCGCTGGCAGAGGAAAAAAATATCACCTTGAGTCTACAGGGGGAAGCAACAGTGACAGGCGACAAATTAATGTTACGTCGCGCTTTTAGCAATTTACTTTCCAATGCGATCCGTCATAGTTTCGCTGACAGCACCATTATGATGAGCATTTCTTCAAGCAATGAACGAATAACCGTAGACGTACTTAATAACGGTGAAACTATTGATCCAGATCATTTGATCCACTTGTTTGAACGCTTTTACCGTGCCGACAAGTCCCGAGCCTACTGCTCACAGGAACGCGTTGGTCTCGGCATGGCAATCACTCAATCGATAGCCAAAGCCCACGGAGGAAAAGTGCAAGTTAGCTCAGAAGCAGGACAAACGGTATTTGCTTTTAGTCTTAATGAAACACCTTAATGATGTTATTGAGATGCTCTGTTTAGGCCTATAAAATGGACCAAAGCAGAGCATTGGATATAAAAAGGAATTAGACTACTTTTAAATCCCAATTTTATAAAAGTCAGAATCCAACATGACAGGCCATTTCATTACTTTATTTATTTGCTATAAACAAGCATAATTGATCGGCCTTTATCTCGCTAAAGTAACGATTATTGAAGCTGTTTTATTAACTTAGCCCTTCTGGTTAGCCACTGATTAAGCACTAAAGCAGATAAAATAATCGCCCCGCCGATACTTAATCTTAAAATATCTGCATCACGATTCCAAATCAGTACATTGACCAAAATCCCTGCAGGGATAAGCAAATTGTTCATCACCGCCAGCACGCCGACGTTGACCAGGGTTGC
>JBLIEH010000251.1:0-3150 GCA_047632875.1 Psychromonas sp.
TTGAGGTGGATAAACAGAAAGAGGAAACACAATACGCAGTAATGTTTACAAATACTTTACTGAAGAGAATATCTGCGCAAAAAGCTGCGACGATATTCTACTTTCTCTCTTTCTTAATCTTTGTGCCTTCAGGTATAAGCAAAGACTCTTTTCCGGAGACAATGCCATTAAGCCTGATGACTGATATCAAACAGTTAAATTGATAAAAATTTAAACTCTATTTCGCACTCAAGTGCATATATTGCTAATGCACTTGCCCTAAAATGAATATCTACTGCAAGTCACTCATTTGCTGCTTTGAGCAAATAAAATAAGCTGTACCGCAGTCATTGCTTCGATATTTTTATAGGTGCGAAAAAAGCAGATTTAAGCTGCTGAAACAGACTCAGCTCCCTTAGCAAGGGCAGTCTGTGGCGCGACATATTGCATGTTGTGCGCCACGGCGACACTTTCACAGGTCACTAGTCCATTCATTACATTAAGACCGTTTAGCAGCCCTTTATCACTTTTCAGCGCGTCTTGGTAACCCAAATTTGCCAGCTTGATAATATAAGGTAAAGTTGCATTGTTCAGTGCAAAAGTTGAAGTACGTGCAACTGCACCAGGCATATTTGCCACACAGTAGTGAACTACTTCATCGACAATATAAGTTGGATCCTGGTGAGTCGTCGCATGCGATGTTTCAAAGCAACCGCCTTGGTCAATGGCCACATCGACAATGGCAGAGCCCGGTTTCATCTTGGCAATATGCGCTTTAGTAACCAGTTTAGGCGCGGCTGCTCCTGGGATAAGTACAGCACCAATAACCAGATCTGCAGCTAAGACTTCTTTTTCTAACGCATCGGCAGTAGAGTAAATAGCCTTGGCTGAGTTGCCAAATTGAATATTAAGGTTGCGCAGCGTATCAATATTACGATCTAAAATAGTCACGTCAGCACCCAGACCAACGGCCATTTGCGCGGCATTATTACCCACCATACCGCCGCCGATAATAACCACTTTTGCTGGCGCCACACCGGGTACACCACCCAAGAGCATACCGCTACCTTGATTTGATTTTTCTAATGTTTGTGCGCCAGCTTGAATCGCCATACGTCCGGCTACCTCAGACATAGGTGCTAATAGGGGTAATCCACCATGATTATCTGTGACTGTTTCATAGGCAATGCAAACCGATTTAGAATCAATGAGATCCTGCGTTTGTGCTAAATCCGGTGCCAAGTGTAAATAAGTAAATAGAATTTGCCCTGCACGTAACATTACACGCTCAATAGCTAGCGGCTCCTTCACTTTAACTATCATATCCGCTTTAGCGAAAACAGTTGCCGCCTCATCTGCAATGCTTGCACCCGATGCAATGTAATCCTGATCGCTAAAACCTATCCCCATACCGGCGTTCGTTTCAACAAGAACATCATGGCCATTTTGCACTAGTTCACGGACACTCGCTGGAATCATACCAACACGATATTCATGATTTTTAATTTCTTTAGGTACACCTAAAAGCATCATCATTTCCTTTTATTTATGGTTAGCAATTAACGACCAGTTTGTTGCTTATTTGTTACTGGCTTGTTACCGCCTTGTATTTTGTGGACGATAGTATAAGTTAATTAAAATAGTTTTTTTAACTCTAATTGATTTCTTTTAACGGTTAATTAAGTATATAGAGCTAAAAAACAAACTAAAAATAGTCAATAAAACTGGCATACCTTATTTTTGTGGTTGATATCACTGTTTTTGATTACTTGGAATATACGCGAGAATCGGCCTTATTTCTCATGCGGAACTCGCCCAAAAAATAGGATCAAGCCCCATACATTGCTTTGCAAGGGTAAGTATTCTGTGCGGCTTACTGGAATTGGAAAAATACGTTTGAACTGAGACTAATTCAAGCGTTGATCTATTATCTGAAAATAGCCGCTAGCTTGCAGCCCATAAATAATCTGAATGTTATTTTATCCACTAAGATCACCCAATAGCCCCATCTTTTTCAACGCTTTCTTGTCAACTAAGGCAAAGTTAAGCAAAGTTAATCTTAGTCTCGTTGCACAAGCTGCTGGGTGTCTGATATTTTCCAACCCATCGATAGCCAGGAGAATCGCATCAATTTAATTGTCTATTTTTTGGTTGAGCCCTTTAATATTTGAAACTGTGCGTTAAGCGCAATACCAAAGGCTGATTTAAGCCATACTTCAAAGAACACTATGCAATAACACCTTGTACAGCTTGCCAAGCACCAATTTAGGGATAAAATACGATGAAAAGTAGTCAGATGGGTTTTAACCCGGATTATGCAGAAGACGCACCCACACTCGAACAGATTAGTGGCTTCGGCGGTGATGCCGTCCTCGAATTCGGTGCGCCCTGGTGCGGCCACTGTCAGGCGGCAAGACCCGCAGTGCAG
Source organism: Psychromonas sp. (assembly GCA_047632875.1). Taxonomy (GTDB): domain Bacteria; phylum Pseudomonadota; class Gammaproteobacteria; order Enterobacterales; family Psychromonadaceae; genus Psychromonas. Next base: position 2,408 of record JBLIEH010000251.1, read on the forward strand.
GAGGTATTGAGCGAACATTCAAAGCTGCCGCACATCAAGGTAGTTGACGGAAAAGGTAAAACGCTGGGTCGGGCATTCAGGGTGAAGCTTTGGCCGACTTTGATTTTGCTGCATGATGGCAAGGAAGTGGCGCGCTTGGTGCGGCCTTTACATGCTGACGAGGTACGCCAGCTGGTAGCACAATGCGATTAATTTGAGTCCTAAAAAACGTTGAACCTTATTCATTTATCGCTTCTGCAGCTCTTTAAACCCTAGGGTTTTATGTGAAATTTATTACGTTCACTTTTGCCGGGGTTTTTATTCATTGGGAACGAATAATATCCACAAAGTAATTGATGTTTAGTTGATCTTATATTTTTTACCTGTAGAGTGTGATTCACCTCTCATTATTAATTTATTGTCATTAAAAAGAAAAATATGCATAAAATCATTAATGTTAAGTTGACCTCTATTTTTGCCCCAATATGCCAAACGCTGATCCAGGAAAGTGCTCAAAGACTCAAAATACAATCCAAATATAAGTATCTGGATAAGTGCACTGAATTACTTATTATTCGTCTCGATGGGACTATTATCGGTTATGGTACTTTTGATCTAATTGATGATATATATGTCCAGATTAACTCGCTACACTTTAGAGAAATCATTAAAGATCATGCACTCGGTGAATACTGGTTATCTCGTCAATTAAAGCGTCATTTACGGAAAAATACCTATCTCAATTTTAAGCTGGGCCGTTAATA
>JBLIEH010000252.1:0-3143 GCA_047632875.1 Psychromonas sp.
AGTCAGCAAGCGGAAAAAACAAATGCTCTCTCCGTTACCTGCTGCTAATATTGATCTCTTATTTACCCAGTACGGTATTCATTCGTTCAAATCCAGCTTCTAAATCAGCAATCAGATCATCGACATTTTCCAAACCAACATGCAGGCGAATCAGTGGTTTACTTTCATCCCACTGGGTAGCAGTTCGTATTTTATTAATACCAAATACGCCCAAAATCAAACTTTCATAACCGCCCCATGAAAAGCCCATTTTAAAATAACGCATATTCTCAACCAAAGCAGTGACTGATTTTAAATCCCCTTCTTTTAAAACAAAAGAAAATAAACCATTACTGCCACTAAAATCGCGTTTAAAGAATTCGTGACCCGGGCAGGTTTCAAAGGCAGGGTGGCGCAAGTGATCAACTTCAGGACGAGTTGCTAACCAATTGGCAATAGTAAGCGCATTTTTTTCATGTTGTGCCATACGCACGCCTAAAGTACGTAATCCCCGGCTAGCTAAATAAACATCGTCAGGCGAAGTACATTGGCCCATTAAATAACTGTGTTCTCGCAGCGTTGACCAATACTTGCTGTTCGCCGTGGCAGTGCCCATCATGACATCGGAATGGCCGACAATATATTTAGTCGCTGCTTGAATGGAGATATCTACTCCCATCTCAAAAGGACGCGAATTAATCGGAGAAGCCCAAGTATTATCGAGCATGACTATTATATTATTTTCATGGGCAATTCGACTTAATGTGGGTACATCTTGAATTTCCATGGTGATTGAGCCTGGAGATTCAAGAAATAGCACTTTAGTATTAGGCTGAATTAAATCACTGATCCCCGCACCAATTAACGGATCATAATAAGTCGTTTCAATACCAAAGCCAGCCAGCAAACTATCACATAAAGCCCGCGTTGGTTCGTAAGCGTTATCAAGCATCAATAAATGATCGCCCGCTTTTAAAAAAGACATTAATGCACTGCTAATCGCAGCGGCGCCAGAGGGATATAAGGCAGTACCAGCACCGCCTTCGAGTTCAGCAATAGCCGCTTGAAAAGCAAAGTGAGTCGGTCCGCCGCGACGTCCATAAAACATTTCACCATTGGTTTTGTTTTTTGCAGCAAAACGCATCTCTTCCATGGTATCAAATAACATAGTGGAAGCCCGAACCACCGGGGGATTAACCACCCCTTTTGTCCATTTTTTATCGCGCCCTAAACATACAATTTGTGTTTCTTTTTCCATCTCAATTTCCATCTGTAAGTATCCCAAGTTGTTACCATACTAGCATTTCATAGAGTGATGAACAGTGAGAATAAAGTCATAGCTTAGAAGAAAAAATTAGCTGTACCTTATTAACTTTGTAAAACAGCTCAAAGTCGCGCAATCGACAAGCTAACAAATTTATTACAACACCATAGACAATTATCTTATATAATTGGCCGGCTATTTTTTATTAAGGCCTTAATCATGTTATTCCAGTCAACATTTGTGCTCAACCGTGAACATTTTGAAGAATGTTTTGATCAGTCATTATTATTAGGGGAAAAAGCGACCCCGAGGTATAAATTGATGGCCTTTCTTCTTTTTGCAGGTAGCGCGATTATTTTCTTTAGCAACCAGCAAAAAACAGTGGGATTTTTTATCATTTCCCTCTCTTTTGTGGAGTATTTCAGTTTTCGTTACCGCCGCGCATGGTGGTTAATGAGACAAATGTGGAGTAAAAATTCTCATAATACTATTACCTTAACCATCAGCGAACAGGGAGTTAAAACAGAAAGTTTATATAACAACAGTGAACTGCTCTGGGATGAGATTGAACAGTGGGTCGACACCCCGAAAGGTATTATGCTTTTGTTAAAAAACGGTGCTAAAAATTATCTCTCAAAATCCAGCTTAGATGAACAAGCTATTGCATTGATCAAGTTAAAAGTTGCTGAACAAATAATCGAGCAGTAATAATCACTAATAAAGCCGTTCTATGAAGCTCACAAAGGCTCATAGAACAGTCCTTAATAATCAGGTTTTCAGATTGAGAAAGTAAAATCGTCCAATGTTTTTATTTCCAGGACACCGTAGGCAGGCGTTTCGTAGGGATGCGAGGTGAGCAATGCCTGTAAAACCGATTTAATCTTCCCTGCTGAGCAGACCATTTCAACTTTATATTCGGCGACTTTTGTGATGTTATTTTTTGTACCAATAAAAGCATTACTCGCAGCAAGAGGACGAAATTGGCCATCACCTAAGCTTTGCCACGCGCAATGGTCATAATTACCAATACTCCCGGCACCTACTTTAAATAAGGCATTTTTGACGCTTTCCAGATGTGAGGCGGGTACGTAAAAAATCAACTGATACATTTAAATCCCCTTTCGGACAACAACAGTAAGAATCAAATACAATAATTCAGCACTCAACTTTAGGGTGAAATCTCAATATTTCGGACTTGCACCCTGGTATTAATCGCATGCTTATAACTGCCGTCAGCGACCAGCTCGCCAGACAGTTGAATTGCAACCGAGCGTATACTGGACGTGGCACTGGAGACAACTGATTCAACAAAATTAAGATCGGTTATTTTTATAAATTGGTTATCTGAAAGTGCAGTCCAGGAGCCTTTTGAGTAACAATTCGTTGCCAGCGGATCAACCGCATTGCCAAATTGAATTTCATTATCAGCGTCAGAAAACCTAAATCCCATTCGATTTGTATCAGTAATAGTAGCGGCAGAATTATGATTGTAAGAATAAACAATGCATTGAGATGTCCCGCTATTTTGTGAGTCAACCGTTTTAGTTCCGCCACTGCCCACTAAAAAATCACCACCTCCATATCCGGCCCGCCTGATATCAGTTTCCATAATCGACATAATGGATTGCAAATCAGTACGTAAACGTGAGTATTTCAAGCTTTTTGAACCGGAGGAAACTCCGGTTACATACAAGCCAATAACCATCGCTAACAATACTGAGCCAAGTAATAACGCCAACATTAGCTCAACTAATGAAAATCCCTTTTTATCAATTAACATTGTTCATATCCTAATTGAGCCGTGTCCGGAGAACAGAGCCTTAAACGCATGCTTGACTGGATCACTTGTAACTTATTCCCATTGTTATCATGCAAAGTTACGCTACCGGCATTAACGCCA
>JBLIEH010000253.1:0-3124 GCA_047632875.1 Psychromonas sp.
CTGCAAAAAAGCGAAAAACCGTTACTTTTTCTTATTCAAAAAAGTAAAAAACCACGCAAGTGCATGGTTTTTATAAAAATTAAGCACAGTGCTTAAAGGTGATATTGCGGGCTCAGCTCATGCACTGCATCAACAAATACTTTGGCATTTTCAGGCGGTACATCTAAATGAATGCCATGGCCTAGATTAAAGACATGTCCGCCTCCCTTACCAAAACTGTCTAATATGATTGCCACTTCTTCACGGATCCGCTGCGGCGCAGCATACAACATAGAAGGGTCCATATTACCCTGTAACGCAACACGATCTCCGACGCGCGCTTTCGCCGTTGCCATATCAATGGTCCAATCCAGTCCAATCGCATCACACCCCGTATCAGCAATCGCTTCTAACCATTGACCACCATTTTTAGTAAACAGGGTGACGGGAATTTTTTTACCCTCATAGGTACGCTGTAATCCGGCAACGATTTTACTCATATACTGTAATGAAAAATCTTTGTAATCTCGAGGAGATAACACGCCGCCCCAAGTATCAAAGACCATCACAGATTGCGCGCCTGCGGCTATCTGCGCATTTAAATAATCAATAACAGAATCGGCAAGCTTATCTAATAAAGTATGTAATAGTTGCGGCTCGCAAAAGGCCATTTTTTTGATCTTGGTAAAAGCCTTCGAACTCCCCCCTTCTACCATATAGGTCGCTAATGTCCAGGGACTACCAGCGAAGCCAATCAATGGAACGGCACCTTTTAACTCGCGGCGTATCGTGCGCACCGCATTCATCACATATTGCAGTTCGCCTTCGGGATCCGGCATGATTAAATTTTCAACGTCTTTTTTACAGGTTATCGGACGTTTGAACTTAGGCCCTTCTCCTTCCTCAAAATAAAGACCCAGTCCCATTGCATCTGGAATGGTAAGAATATCAGAAAATAAGATAGCAGCATCAAGGTCAAACCTGCGTAAAGGTTGCAAGGTTACTTCACAGGCTAAGTCTGCATTGCGGCACAAAGACATAAAATCTCCGGCTTGCGCGCGTACCGCTTTATATTCAGGTAAATATCGGCCCGCTTGACGCATCATCCAGACCGGCGTTTTGTCAACTTCTTGTTTTAATAAGGCGCGAATATAACGATCGTTTTTTAATTCAGTCATGCTTATCTCTATCCTATCTTTTTAAACATTTAATTATATAACTATGAAAATACGCAAATATGCTACCATTTTTAAATATTTTTTACCCTGTCATATCACGACTTTGCATTGTTCAATCATTTGATTAATCAACTTTCGAGCAATGGTACCGTTATTTGGCAAAACAGGCAGATTATCAACATGATACCAAGCAGCTTCCACAAGCTCATTGTTATCAATCTTGATTTCACCTGATTCATATTCAGCCAAAAATCCCATCATTAAAGAGTGCGGGAAAGGCCAGGGTTGACTGGTCACATACTCGATATTTTTGATCCTGATTCTGGATTCCTCATAGACTTCACGCTCAACACAGAGCTCCAGTGTTTCTCCGGCTTCAACAAATCCCGCTAACACGGTAAAAACTGGGTTATTCTGTTTCAGATGGCGATGATGCACTGCCAATAATATCTCTTTTCCTTTGCGAATACCGACAATAATACAAGGCGAAATACGCGGATAACAGCGGTGCTGGCAATGGTAACATTTCATTGCTGTTTCCCAGTTTATGGCATGCATTTTATGACCGCACTTTCCACAATACCGATGTGTTTGATAAAATAGGGCGACTTGAAAAGCACGGCCAGCCAGATCAAATAAGAGGTCATGAACCCGTCCCAATAAAGAACGTAATGGCAGATATTCCCCCAGGCCAATATCTAATTGTTCCTCTAATATAACCAGATAACAAGGGCTTGAGTGATAGTCTGCTATTTTTGTTACATTATTAGCGAGTTTTTCAGGAAAAGGTAAATCATCAAGATTGCCGTAAGGAATAAAATTCCCCTGCGGTTGTAATACAATTTGATCTCTTGCGATAATAAACCACCAAGCATTCTCCTGCTTGTTAACCTTATTTTTTTGCGGCTGCATCATGCTTCCTTATTTATCGGAACTTTAATTCTAGGGACAGGGATTACTTCACAGTTATACAGTAAGATTATCCACATATTCAAATTCATGTTGACGCTAAGTCTAATTTTATCTATTTTTATTTAACAGTTTCAGTCTACTCATGATGAGGTACAGGATATGCTAACCAAATTAGAACAAGCAAAAGAAGAATGGGGTGGCAGACTTTCTGTTATTGATAATTGGCTCGAAGAGCGCCAGACTCTGGTGGTTGCATATTGCAAACTGGCAGGATTACCTCCTTATCAAGGGACAAATTTCAGCTTACCTGAACAAGAAAAAATCACTACTTTTTGCCAGCTTTTGCTTGATTATGCCTCAACCGGACACTTCGAAGTCTACGAACAGATAATTGCACGATGCAAATTAGACGGGGAAAACAATTTGAAAATTGCCCAGGAGTTATATTCACGTATCACCACAACAACAGATACGGCTTTGAATTTTAACGATAAGTATGCAGAATCAGCAAATGAGCAAGCCCTGCTGGAATTTGACCGGGATCTTTCTGACTTAGGGCAAGCAATGGAAGCACGCTTTGAACGTGAAGACCAGCTGCTTGAAGTTGTCCACCTGCACCATACATTGGCATAAAAAACACCATGTCTGTGCATTTTTACTCAGATCGCTAAAAATGCACAGAGATATCGCTTTATAGCTGTTTTACGCTATTAATGGGGAAGAACATCTTTTAGAAATTGCTTTTAGATCCCAAAAGGCAGCGACACGGCCTGAGCCAAGGTCACCAAGCATAATAACGCTATCAACTCCTATAACGCTATTTTAATCTCTCCTGATAGCGCATTCATATTTAGTTAATCGATTGCCTATAAACGTCTTTCTTATGCCAAATCCATTCGTTTTCTGTTCATTTATACTGGTTAAAATAAAGGACCGCGAGATAAATCAACGCAGTACTTTCATGTATTTCCCCCTCCCCCTAAATAGACAAGCAGGAGTTGCTATCAGATATCGGTAACGCCCATCTCCTGCAGGTAAAGATCGCGTCTTTTATC
>JBLIEH010000254.1:0-3062 GCA_047632875.1 Psychromonas sp.
CTTTTTAAGGAACTACAATGCAATACATCACACGCGAATTACCAAAATATAAGCGAATCGCACTGGTTGCACACGATCATATGAAAACAGAACTATTAAACTGGTCACAAAGACGTATAAATGTATTAAAAGAGCACCAGCTCTATGCAACGGGTACCACAGGCAGCTTACTCGCGAATAAATTAGATTTGCCCATTCAGTGTTTGCTCTCGGGCCCAATGGGTGGGGATCTGCAACTTGGCGCCAAAATAGCGGAAGGCGAAATTGATCTGTTAATTTTCTTTTGGGATCCCATGAATGCGGTACCGCACGATCCCGATGTGAAAGCATTATTACGCATCTCTGCAGTATGGAACATCCCCGTTGCGACCAATATTTCTACTGCCGACTTTATAATCGATTCGTTACATGTCGGAAAAAGTTACACTACGCGTATTCCAGATTACCTCGGTTACATGGCTGAACGCACTGAATAAAACCGGCTAAGAAGGCTTTTAACTTGCAAACACTTACAGATATTTATATTTACCCCATTAAATCAGTCAAAGCGATTAACCAACCTGCGGCAAAAGTTGAAAAAAAAGGTTTGAAATTAGATCGTCGCTATATGCTGATTGATCAACAAGGCACATTTATTACCGGCCGAGATTATCCTCAACTCACCCAAATAGAGGTGCAGTTTTCAAAACAAATATTAATAGTCAACGCCCCAAATATGCCATCATTAACCATTGATCCCATGCACTTTAGCCAGCAAACTAAAAATGCACAGCTGTGGTCGGATAATCTTAGCGCGGAGCATTGTCATGATGATTATGACCAATGGTTTTCAGCCTTTTTGAAGAAAAAATGCCAGTTGGTCTTTTTTGCAAAAGAGACTCAGCGCTGCGTAAAGAATACAGACTCACCAGTTTCATTCGCCGATGGTTACCCGTTATTATTGATTAATCAAGCCTCAGTAGATCAACTTAATGCGCGCTTAACAACGCCCGTAAGCGCTTTACATTTTCGCCCTAATATTGTTGTTAAAGGTGATTTCCCTTTTGTTGAAGATAGCTGGTCTCGGATTAAGATTGGAGAAGTCGAATTTGAAATCAGTAAACCTTGCTCACGTTGTTTATTTACTAATGTCGACCCTAAAACCGGCATTGCTGACCAAAGTGAACCTTTACTAACATTATCAAAATTTCGTTACTCCCATGGAAATATCGACTTTGGGCAAAATTTGATCCCCCTTAATGAAGGTTTGATCCGCACAGGTGACGAGGTACAAGTGATCAGTGCCCAGGGAGCACGATTTTATAGTGCTCAGGACGATCAAAAAGAAAGTGATAAAAAGACCTTAGCAATATATTATCAAGGCTCAAACGTGACAGCTCAGGGTGATAATCAGCAACTATTATTAGATCAAGCTGAGCAAGCAGGCATCGATATTCCGTATTCTTGCCGGGGTGGACAATGCGGCAGCTGCAAGGTTAAATTAGTCGAAGGTGAAGTGCAGGTACTCAATAATGAAGGACTAAGTGATTTAGAAATTGAGCAGGGTTATATTCTTGCCTGCAGTTGTATCCCCCTCACAGATATTAGTATCAACCATTAATAAGATGAAAAAATAAAAAGAGCCTTTTGCAAAAGGCTCTTTAAACCAGGGATCAGTAACGTTCAAATAGCTTCAATAAAGTATCACTATTATCAGGTACAAATTTTTCCTCATGCTCGCTACCATAAACGCTATCGGCGAGCTTTTGCTTACGCGTTTGCAAGGCGAGGACACGCTCTTCAACAGTATGCTCGCAAATTAATTTATACACAAAGACGGGCTTATCCTGACCAATTCGATAAGCACGATCCGTCGCTTGATTTTCTACGGCAGGATTCCACCAGGGATCATAGTGGATAACCGTATCCGCAGCGGTCAGATTAAGCCCAACACCACCTGCCTTTAAGGAAATAAGGAAAACCGGCACCTTGCCATTTTGGAATTTATCAATGACTTCGCTGCGATTACGCGTCTGCCCGGTTAACTTAACAAAATCAATATCGGCCGCCTGCAGAGATTGTTCAATCAAACCTAACATTTGCGCAAACTGAGAAAAGATCAGGATCCGTCTGCCTTCCTCAATCATCTCTGGTAAAACAGACATCAAATAGTCGAGCTTTGCCGAACCCTTGATATTTTGAGCATGCTCAAGTTTTACTAAGCGCGGATCACAACAGGCTTGACGTAGTTTAAGCAATGCATCTAAAAATTCTATACGGCTTCTTGCCAACCCTTTTTCTTTGAGTAAATCACGGACCTTTTCTTCCATAGTGACACGGATGCTTTCATATAAAGTACGCTGGTCATTAGGTAAAATAATATTCTGGATAATTTCAGTTTTAGCAGGCAGTTCTTTGGCAACATCATCTTTGGTGCGGCGTAATAAAAAAGGATGGGTTTTTTGTATTAACCAGGACTGTACCTGTTCATTTCCTTCGCCTTCAATCCCTTTGCGGTAAAAGCGATTAAAAGTCGCATAGGTACCCAAAAATCCCGGCATTAAGAAGTCAAACAGTGACCATAATTCGCCTAAATGATTTTCCATTGGCGTTCCCGTTAAACATAAACGCTGTTTTGCATTGAGGCGTTTAATACTTTTGGTCATTTTTGCCAAAGGGTTTTTAATGGTTTGTGCTTCATCAAGGATTAAATCTGAAAATTGAAATGCTTCCAGCTGAGTAAAATCCCGGCCAACTAATGGATAAGTGGTGATCACTAAATCATAATCAGCCACATTTTCAAAATGCCTATGCCTGTCCGCACCATGTAATATCAGCACTTTTAAGTCGGGGGTAAACTTAGTCGTTTCATTTAACCAGTTGCCCACCAATGACGTTGGACAGATAACTAAAGCGGGCTGAACTAACTGCTGATGCTGTTTTTTATACAGTAAATAGGCCAGTGTTTGAATGGTTTTACCCAAACCCATGTCATCGGCCAGCACCCCTGAAAAACCATACTCATTTAAAAATACCAACCAGTTTAATCCAGCATGTTGATAATCTCTTAAGGTTGCATCTAG
>JBLIEH010000255.1:0-3025 GCA_047632875.1 Psychromonas sp.
GCTAAGGCATTTTTAATAAGCATTTTAATAAATAAGGCCATCTTATCAAGCGCTTTTTGTAAGTGGGCTTGTTGGGTAAATCCACTTTTAACCCTGGGTTTAAGATCGTGATCCCCATCTTCCAGCCATAGCCATTGGATCTCCTTCGGTAATCCATAGGACAGCACTTCCTCTCTGCTGCCAAGTTTATCGCGGTCACCCTGGATAATAAGCACCTTCTGCTTAATAAAAGGCAAGTGTGCCGTTCGTAATGTTTCAGGCTTGGCCACGGGGTGAAATGGGTAACCCAGGCAGACAACCCCTTTAACCTTATTATCATCGGCTGACTGTGCGACAAGCAAACTGGCCAGACGCCCTCCCATTGACTTACCACCAATCACCATGGGTTGATCAAGATCAGCAATCAGCTCGGCAAATTCTACAACTAATTTTTCCGCGCGTGCAGGCGGACGGCGCGTGCCAGTGTCAACACGCTGCTGCATATAAGCAAAGTTAAAACGTGCCACACGGATCCCCCGTAAAGCGAGTCCTGTTGCTATTGTTTCCATAAAATCGGAATTAGCCGGTGCACCCGCACCATGGGCAAAGACAAACAGAGGGCCTTGATTTGGTCCGTTATAGATAAGGTTCATGATGTTCCGATTTTTAAGCAGAATGACTGAAAAAATAATGGACAGGATTGGACTCACGCAGCGTTTATAAGAGTATCTAAACACATTTGATTTAACCGCCCTAACTCACTGTTTCAAAATATCTTTCCAAAAAAATTATTATCTACTATTCTGTTTAGAAATTATATAAAGTTTAACTGCTTGATTATGAGCGATACAAAACCTATATAATGCACACCCTTCCTTAATAACAGATAAAAAGGTGAAAATAGATGATGACTCCCGATGAAATGACAACCTTAGTAACAGAGAACGCTCTCGAATACGGGCCTAAATTAATTGCCGCCATTGCCGTTTGGGTGATTGGTAGTTGGGTCATTAAATTGCTGGTTTCCGGTTTAAATAAAGTAATGGACAAAGGCAAAGTCGACCCCTCATTAAAACCTTTTTTATGCAGCGTCAGTAGCATAGTACTTAAAGTGATGTTAGGCATCTCTGTACTGGGTATGCTGAGCATTGAAATGACCTCCTTTGTTGCTCTTCTCGCCGCAGCGGGTTTAGCTGTCGGTATGGCACTTTCTGGTACATTACAAAACTTTGCCGGTGGTGTGATGATTTTGCTCTTCAAACCCTTTAAAGTCGGACACTTCATCGATGCGCAAGGGTATATGGGGACCATCAAAGAGATCCAAATTTTCAATACCATTCTAAAAACACCAGATAATAAAACCATCATTATACCCAATGGCGGATTATCCACGGGCTCTATGGTGAACTTTTCAACTGAAGCAACACGTCGGGTAGACTGGACTATCGGTGTCGCCTATGGGGATGATTTAGATAAAGCACGAGCGGTAATCAAACAACTTTGCGATAACGATCCGCGTATATTCAAAGATCCTGAAGTGGTTATTGTTGTTTCTGCATTAGCAGACAGTTCGGTGAATTTTGCTGTACGTGCCTGGGTTAACGCACCCGATTATTTCCCCGTGTTCTGGGCCATGAATGAAAATGTCTATAAAACATTTTCTAAAGAAGGCCTTAATATTCCGTTCCCACAAATGGATGTCCATCTGCACAAATAAAGTGCCCTTTTGCCTAAAGCCAAAGTGATCACTTTGGCTTTAATCTCTTGTCTCCCCCCGCCTTAAAAAAGATCCCTTTATTGAACACCCCCGGCAGCAGAATAACAAACGATAACTATGCTCTGCTATTATGACAATCCGCATAATTATCTGTCCAATCTGCTGATTAAAATACAGCTTCATTTGGTTGTTTTTATTGCCGATAACCAGCTACTGCTCAATCACACGCCTTGCTATCATTCCTTTTCCCTGTTCAACTTTAGACTCTTTACTTAATACGGATCGCGTTTTGTTTATTTTTCACCCTAATGCAATGTAAACAACTTGTAAATGGTATGTAAACAGGCAGTATATAAAAATTATTCGGTGATGCTGTATCACCTCCAGTGCAAGACGTAACTGCAAGACATAAAAACGAGACACTATGACATTTCAACGACCTTTATATATCCCCTTTGCTGGCCCGGCATTATTAGAAAGCCCTTTACTTAATAAAGGCAGCGCTTTTTCCCAGGAAGAAAGGAATAACTTCAACTTAACCGGCCTGCTACCACATAATATCGAAACCATTGAATCGCAATCGACCCGAGCCTATCAACAGCTTTGTTCGTTTAACTCTGATTTAGATAAGCATATCTACCTGCGAAATATTCAAGATACGAATGAGACCTTATTTCATCATCTGATAGAACATCATCTAGAAGAAGTCATGCCACTTATTTATACACCAACGGTCGGGCTTGCTTGTGAGCAATTTTCTAAGATATACCGACGTAAAAGAGGATTGTTTGTTTCCTACCCTGAGCGCCATAAAATTGATGATATGTTACAAAATGCCACCAAACAAAACGTAAAAGTGATTGTCGTTACCGATGGTGAGCGCATATTGGGGTTAGGAGATCAGGGCATAGGCGGCATGGGAATTCCGATAGGGAAACTCGCTTTATATACTGCCTGCGGAGGGATCAGCCCCGCTTATTGCTTGCCAATCCTACTGGATGTCGGTACCAATAATAGTCATTTACTGGCGGATCCTATGTATATGGGCTGGCGTAACCCCCGTATTACCGGCGAAGAATATAATGAATTTGTGGATCTATTTATTCAGGCGGTCAGACGCCGCTGGCCTGAAGTACTGCTGCAATTTGAAGATTTTGCACAGACCAATGCGACACCTCTGCTGAATAAATACCGCAATCAGCTATGCTGCTTTAATGACGATATTCAAGGTACTGCAGCCGTTTCCGTCGGTACACTTATTGCGGCTTGCCAAAATAAAGGTGAAAAACTCAGTGACCAGCGTATTGCTTTCCTGGGTTCGGGATCTGC
>JBLIEH010000256.1:0-3001 GCA_047632875.1 Psychromonas sp.
AATGGTTAAACCTTAAATTAAGCAGTTAAATGATTTTTTAGCCGGAGAAGCTCAAAGCTTCAGCAAATTTTTCTGAGAAGATAAATCATCCCCTGGGGAGTAGTTGAAAGTATCAACCTTGATCAACTTTATATCAATAAAACTAACCTATTAATAGGGTTAGTTTTATTGATTCAGCGAATTATGCGGGAATATAGGTTTCAACAGAGGATTTGTTTTCATGTTTGTTAACAATATCACTCGGGCGAATTGATTCACGCAGGTTCATCTCATCTTCTCCTCGAATGAATTTTCCGCGGATTGAATTAGTATGCACTTCGGTTATTTCTACATCAACAAACCCGCCAATGGAGCGATGATCACCTTCAAAGTTAACAATACGGTTGTTTTCGGTACGACCGCATAATTCCATAATATTTTTACGTGAAGGTCCTTCCACTAAAATGCGTTGTACGCTACCAACCATTTTTCGGCCAATGCTTTGAGCTTGCTGCTGAATTCTGTCCTGCAGAATAGCCAAGCGCTGCTTTTTAGTGGCCAGGGTAACATCATCGGGCATATCGGCAGCAGGTGTGCCCGGACGTTGGCTATAAATAAAGCTGTAGCTGGTATCAAAATTGATATATTTAATAAGATCCATGGTCTGTTCAAAATCATCATCGGTTTCATTCGGGAAGCCGATAATAAAATCAGAACTGACCGTGAGTTCCGGACGAACTTGTAATAAACGCGCGATTTGATCTTTATACTGGGCAACGGTATGACCGCGTTTCATTGCTGTCAATATACGATCCGAACCCGCCTGCACGGGCAAATGTAAGAAATTGACCAGTTCTGGCGTATCTTCATAGACGGCAATAATTTCATCGCTAAAATCAATGGGATTACTGGTGACGTAACGCAGGCGATCAATGCCGTCAATAGACGCGACAAAACGTAACAGTTCAGCAAAACTGCAGGTATCACCATCAAAGGTTGCACCAATATAGGAATTTACATTTTGACCTAACAGGGTTACTTCACGAACACCCTGCGCCGCTAACTGTGCAACTTCCAATAATACATCATCCAGCGGGCGGCTAACTTCTTCACCACGGGTATAAGGCACAACGCAGAAAGTACAGTATTTTGAACAGCCTTCCATAATAGAGACAAAGGCGGTTGCGCCATCGGCTCTTGGCTCAGGTAAAGAGTCAAATTTTTCAATTTCAGGAAAGCTGACATCAACAACAGTGCCTTTGTTTTCTTGCACTTCTTTTATCATTTCCGGTAAACGGTGTAAGGTTTGCGGGCCAAAAACAATATCAACAAAAGGCGCACGACGGCGAATCGCTTTGCCTTCCTGGGAAGCAACACAACCGCCGACACCAATCACTAAATTGGGTTTGCTATCCTTTAATTTTTTCCAGCGGCCCAGTTGATGGAATACTTTTTCCTGGGCCTTTTCACGGATAGAACAAGTATTTAATAACACAACGTCCGCATCTTCTGCATGCTCAACTGAGATATAACCGTTTGTTGAATTTAAGAGGTCGGCCATTTTTGATGAGTCATACTCATTCATTTGGCAGCCCCAAGTTTTGACGTGTAATTTCATGCTCATAATATATTTGCTCATACAATGGATCTAAAAAGAGGTCGTATTTTACGCACATCAGGTCGATCATGCTACTCTTTGTTTGTTTCCTTTTTGAAGGTTAATAATGCTTTCAATTTTGTGATTTCAGGGATAGTTTAAGTACAATAAAGATAACGCTTTTAAGAAGATAACTGAGGGAATAATAATGCAGCAGAGAGAAATGATTGTCATAGGCGGGGGGATGGTGGGCGCCCTCAGTGCATTATTGTTAGCTAATCAGGGGGTTTTTATCCATATAGTCGAGAAAAACCCCTGCATTAAACCCGTTACTAACGGCCCCTTTGATTTACGCGTTTCTGCTTTTAGTGCGCAGAGTAAACATTTACTTGAACTCGCCGGGGTCTGGCAGAGCCTTCCGAAAAATCGTTTGTGTGCTTATCAGGGATTACAAACCTGGGAAAAGGGCAGTCAAAAATTGACCTTTGACAGTCAGGAGATTGGCATCGATGCATTAGGTTACATTGCCGAAAATAGTTGGGTGCAGGCCGTATTATGGCAAGCACTAAAAAAACTCCCTAACGTGATATGTTATGAAAACAGAGAAGTTAAGCGCATTAATCATTTGGATAAAAGCGTGCTTATTCATTTAGATAACAAGCAGCAGATTGAAGCCGAATTATTAATCGCCTGTGACGGCGCTAATTCGGCTATCCGGCAACTGCTCGGTATCGGTATTACCGCTTGGGATTATCGACAGGAGTGTATGTTGGTAACGATTAAAACCGATTGCCCGCAGCAAAACATTACCTGGCAGGAGTTTCGTGAAACCGGCCCTTGTGCGTTTTTGCCGCTGGCAGAAAATAATGCCAGTTTAGTTTGGTACCACAACCCGCAAAAAATTGGCTATTTAAAATCATTGTCCAATGCGCAGTTAAAACAGGTCATTGAAGATGAATTCCCGCCTCTGGATTTTGATTTTGAAGTGGTCGATAAAGGAGCTTTCCCGCTAACCCGCCGGCATGCGCAATCTTATTTTAAAGGATTGTGCGTCTTACTGGGTGATGCCGCCCATACCATTAATCCTCTGGCGGGCCAGGGCGTAAACCTGGGTTTTAAAGATGTTGAATGTTTAGTCGGTTTATTACAGCACCGTTCTGATTTGCCAATGCCAACGCTGCTGAAGCGTTATCAGCGGCAGCGTAAACCGGCTAATTTATTGATGCAAACA
Source organism: Psychromonas sp. (assembly GCA_047632875.1). GTDB lineage: Bacteria > Pseudomonadota > Gammaproteobacteria > Enterobacterales > Psychromonadaceae > Psychromonas. Next base: position 2,808 of record JBLIEH010000256.1, read on the forward strand.
GCAATGGATGTTTTTTATAAGGTCAGTAAGAGTGAGCTCACCGCAGTGCGTTTAATACGCCGCTGTGTATTACGAGGAGCACAGAGCAGCGGGCCACTGAAGAATAAAGTCATGAAATATGCAATGGGGTTGTAATACTCGGATATAGATCACTGCCTGTTTTAAACAGACAGTGATGCCATATCAACTCTGAT